>NZ_JBHYKG010000048.1:0-36586 GCF_042741245.1 Kitasatospora sp. NPDC058965 | reverse complement strand
GTCCGACGTCCCCCGCGCCCCTTCGGCGTTCAGGAGGCCGACGCGGACGAGGTGGAGGCGCTCGGCGACGGGGTGGTGGGCGAGGCCGAGGGGCTGGCCGAGCTCGTGCTGGGGCTGGGCGACGGGGTGGGCGACTTGCTGGGCGTCGGCGGCTGGGTGGTCGGCGCCGTGGGCTGCGTGGGGGTGCTGCCCGGCCGGTCCGGCGTCGCGCTCGGCGAACCGCTGTGGCCGCGCGAGGCGCTCGCCGAGGCCGAGGCCGTCGCCGACACCGACGCCGAGGCGGACCCGCTCGCCGACCCGGAGGCCGAGGGCGACCCGGAGGCGGTCGTCGCCGCCCCGGAGGCCTGGGCGGAGGTCGACGCCCCGTCACCGGTCAGCTGCGAGCCCGACACCCCGTTGTCGCCGCCCGTGGCACCCGGACCCGGGCTGCCCGAGGAGCCGGAGCCCAGCACCCCGATCGCCGTGCCCACCACCGCGAGCACCACCAGCCCGGAGGCGGCCAGCACCAGGTTCCGCCGGGACCAGCCGCGCAGCACCGAGGCCGACTGCCGACTGCGCTCGGCCAGCGCCCGGATCACCGGGCGGCGGGTCACCTGGGTCGGCGCCTCGGCCGCCACCGGCTCCAGCTCGACCTGCTGAAGCAGCGTCAGCAGTCGCCGGGAGGCCAGTCCGGCCCGGGAGTCCCCCGCCATCGCGCGCAGCGCCCCAGCGGCCTCCAGCGCCGCCCTGGCCCGCCCGTGCTCGCCCAGGCAGAACCAGTACACCCCGGACTCGTGCAGGAACCACGCCTCGTCCCGCTGGCTGCCCAGCTCCCGGGCCATCGCGCCGCCCAGGTCCAGCGCCTCGCGCCAGGCCCCCCAGCGCAGCGCCAGCGCCAGCGCGGGCGCCGCCGACCGGGCCAGCCCCAGCACCGCCTCCGGCCGGCCGGCCGCCCGGTCCGCGTGCAGCGCACCCAGCACCACCTCGGCCTCGGCCGCGATCTGCGCGGCGCTCACCGAGCCGTGCCCGAGCCACCAGGAGAAGTGCTGGGCCGCACCCTCGGTGCGCATCCGGTCGATCCCCCAGACCGGCGCCAGCGCCTCCAGCACGCCCGGGGTGAGCCGGTGGTGACCACCGGTCGACTCGGCCAGCCCGGCCTCCACCAGCTCGCGCAGCGCGCTCTCGCCGTGGTCCACGTCGATCAGCGCGGGCAGGTGCGGGGCGGTCGGGCACTCGCCGCCGAGCGCCACGGCCAGCCGCAGCACCTCGTGGGCCGATTCGCTCAGCCCGTCCAGCAGCAGCAGCGCGGGCGCCGCCGCCTCGGCCACCGAGGGCAGCGGCACGGTGGCGCGCAGCTCGGCCTCGCGCACCGCCGGGTCGGCGTCGGCGTCCGGCTCGACGGCACCGCCGAACAGGTCGTGCCGGTCCTCCTCGGCCGCCAGCAGCGCGTCCACCTCGGCGTCCCGGCGGCGCAGCAGCGCGGCCGCCTGCACGAAGCGCAGCGGCAGGCCCTGGGACTCGAACCAGAGGTCGACCGCCCAGGCCCGCTCGGTCTCGTCCAGCGGCCGGCCGGCCAGTCGCGCGGTCAGCGCCAGGCAGGCGGTCCGGGAGAGCCCGGTCACCGGGTGGTCCTCCAGCCGGGAGCCGACCGGCAGCGCGCCGCCGGAGCCGGGCGCGACGGCTATCAGGAAGGCGCACTCGGGGGCGGTGGCCAGCAGCTGCTCCAGCTCGGCGCCGTCCGGCACCACCTCGTCGATCACCACCACCGCGCCCACCGCGCCGAGCAGGGTGGGCAGTTCGGTCGCGTCGGGGCGGTGCTCGGTGCTCTGGTAGGCGGCGGCGTACAGGTCCTGCAGCAGGTCCGCGGCGGTGCGCCGGTGGCCGGACAGCCGCAGCACCCCGTGCGGGGCCAGGTCGCCGGCGCCCTCGGCCACCGCGGCCAGCAGCGCGCTGCGGCCCGAGCCGGCCTCGCCGACCAGCCGGACCGAGCGGCCCTCGGCCAGCTTGCCCAGCAGCGTGGCCACGTCCTCCTCGCGGTCCAGCAGCGGCAGGTCGCCCGGCGCGGCGCCGAGCGCCACCGGGCCCACCGGGCCGGTGCCCGGGCCGGCCGCGGACGACCGGGTGCGGGCCACCGCGAGCCGGGGCGCCGGCTTGCGGTCGGCCGGGCACGGGGCCAGGTCCGAGCCGTCGGCGCCGCCGACGGTCACCAGGTACCGCCCGGCGACCAGGTCGCCCGCCCGCACGCGCAGGTTCTCCTGCCCGAAATCACCGGATGGCTGTGACACGATGCGCTCCGCCTGTGCTCCGCCGACGACCCGCCGTCGGCTGCCTTGAGAGGGACCGAGCCATACGGGCGCGTCCGATGCGCCCGTTGGCGACGGACCGTCAGCTCGCCCGGCGGCGCCCGCCACAGCCGGCTCGGTCGAGTGATGCAGTCCCGTCAGGCGCAGACTCTCGCACATCCGACCGCTGCTGCGCAGCGTCGGACCCCCAGCTGCGGAATTTCGGCACGCTGGGTGAGCGAACGGTCACCGAGGGGCGATCACCGAGGGCAGCGGGGCGGCACCCGGCACTCCGGCCAGCCCCGGCAGGGTGGCGCCGTACGGGTCGGCCACCACGCCCTCGACCGCCAGGATCCGGTGCAGCCGGGTGGCCACCAGCAGCCGCTGCAACTGGGCCGGCACCGCGCGCAGCACCAGCCGCCGGTTCAGCCGGCCGGCCCGCCGGTGGGTGCCCATGATCACGCCGAGCCCGGTGGCGTCCCAGGACTCCAGGCCGCGCAGGTCGAGCACCAGGTCCCCGCTGCCCGCGTCCACCGCCTGGTGCAGCCGGGCCCGCGCGTCGGCCGCGCCGCGCACGTCCAGCCGGCCCTCCAGCGCGAGGACAGCCTGGCCGCCGACACCCGGGTACTCCACGATGCGCACGCTGTCCTCCTCTGCAGGGGTTCTTCGGGGGTGCGGTGTCTCCACCATCTGACGCCGGACCAGTGGTCCAGGTTGCTGCCCCCGGCCGGATCTGAAGCAACTTCACTCGTCCGAGGGAATATACGCAGGACTCCCTGGCACTCACGCTCGATTGCGGTGCAAATCACCCGTCCGGGCCGCCACTCGTGAGCAAGCTCACCAGCGGCGGGCCGGACGGGACGGGCCTCAGCCCTGGTAGCCGTAGAAGCCGCGGCCGCTCTTGCGGCCCAGGTCGCCCGCGGTGACCATGCGGGCCATCACCTCCGGGGCGGCGAACTTCTCGTCCTGGGTCTCGGCGTAGATGTTGCGGGCGGCGTGCAGCAGGATGTCCACCCCGGTCAGGTCCGCGGTCTGCAGCGGGCCCATCGGGTGGCCGAAGCCCAGCCGGCAGGCGGTGTCGATGTCCTCGGCGCTGGCCACACCGGACTCGTACAGCTTGGCCGCCTCGACCACCAGGGCGGTGATCAGCCGGGTGGTGACGAAGCCGGCCACGTCGCGGTTGACCACCACGACCTCCTTGCCGACGCCCTCGGCGTAGGCGCGGGCGGTGGCCAGCGTCGCGTCGCTGGTCTTGTAGCCGCGGACCAGCTCGACCAGGCGCATCAGCGGCACCGGGGAGAAGAAGTGCACGCCGACCACCGACTCCGGGCGCTCGGTGACGGCCGCGATCCGGGTGATCGGGATGGCCGAGGTGTTGCTGCCCAGCACCGCCCCGTCCTTGGCGATCTTGTCCAGCTCGCGGAAGACCGCCTCCTTGACCTCCAGCTGCTCGAAGACGGCCTCGATCACGATGTCCGCCTCGGCCACCCCGCCCAGGTCGGTGGTGGTGGTGATCCGGGCCAGCGCGGCCGCGGCCTCCTCCTCGGTCAGCCTGCCCTTGCTGACGAACTTGGCGTACGAGGCCTCGATCCCGTCCAGCCCGCGCTTGAGCGCCTGCTCCGTCACGTCCCGCAGCACCACCGGGTGGCCGGCCTGCGCGGAGACCTGCGCGATGCCCGCGCCCATCAGTCCGGCGCCGATCACCGCGATCTGCTGGCGCTGAGTGGAAACACTGCTCATGGCTCGCTCTCCCGAAGTCCGTCCGGGCGCGCTCCAGGACAGGGGGTACCTCCGCCCGAAGGGTGGGGGCGGATCGCCGTCGGGAGCCACGCCGCTCTCGGCTCGGACTGTAGTGCCCGCGGCCGGGTGATGAAACGACTCCCGGGTGTGATCTGCGTCGGCCGCCGGGCCGCTCGGCACAATGGCCCCCATGACCGACGACGCCGCTCCCGAAGCGCCCAGGTACGAGTCCCCGGCCCAGCGCGCCGACCGCAACCTGGTCGAGCTGCTGCAGGAGCTGCGGGTGATCCAGACCGGGGTGCAGATCGTCTTCGCGTTCCTGCTCGGACTGGCCTTCACCAGCCGCTTCCCGGAGCTGGACGACTTCCAGCGCGGCACCTACATCGTCACGCTGCTGCTCACCGTGCTCGCCTCGGCGGTGCTGGCCACCCCGGTGGCGATCCACCGGGCGCTGTTCCACCGCGGCTACAAGCGACGGATCGTCAAGGTCTCGTCCCGGCTGGCGGTGATCGGCCTGGTGATCCTCGCGGTCGCGCTGAACGGCGCCGTGCTGCTGGTCACCGACGTGGTGCTGAGCACCACCGCGGCGGTCGCGATCACCGCGACCACCACGGCCCTGTTCGCGGGTCTGTGGTTCGTGCTGCCCTGGACGCTGCGCCCGGACTCGCCGCCGGAGCCCGCGGACCCGGTGGCGCGGCGCTAGGGATTGTCAGACGGGCCCTAGCGGTTCTCCCCCGGCACCCAGAGCACGTCGCCGTTCTCCTTGTTGGCCACCCGGGCCAGGATGAAGAGCAGGTCGGACAGCCGGTTGAGGTACTTGGCGGTGAGCGGGTTGACGGTGTCGCCGTGCACCTCGATCGCCGCCCAGGTGGCCCGCTCGGCCCGCCGCACCACGGTGCAGGCCAGGTGCAGGTGGGCCGCGCCCGCGGTGCCGCCGGGCAGGATGAAGCTGCGCAGCTTCTCCAACTGGGCCAGGTAGTGGTCGCACTCGGCTTCCAGCCGGTCGATGTAGCCCTGCTCGACCCGCAGCGGCGGGTACTTGGGGTCCTCCACCACCGGGGTGGCCAGGTCGGCGCCCACGTCGAAGAGGTCGTTCTGAATCCGCGTCAGCACGGCCACCAGCCCGTCCGCCAGGCCCCCGGTGGCGATCGCCACGCCGAGCACCGCGTTGGCCTCGTTGGCGTCCGCGTAGGCGATCAGCCGCGGGTCGGTCTTGGTGGTCCGGCTCATGTCGCCGAGCGCGGTGCTGCCGTCGTCCCCGGTGCGGGTGTAAATGCGTGTCAGGTTGACCATGCGGGCAGCCTACTCAGCCGGGCCCGGCTCCCCGGTGATTGTGGTGTCGATCACGAACCCCTTGGCGGGCCCCTCGGAGACGGTGACGGGGGTGCCGTAGGGCACGCGGGCCGAGGCCTCGTACGCGCCGCGCTGCGGATCGGGCAGCGTGTGCACGGTGACGTGCCCCGCGCCGTCCCGCTCGTCGATGATCACGTAGACCGGGATCTGCGCCCTGGCGTAGGCCCGGTGCTTGCGCACCAGGTCCCGCTGCCGGGCCTCGCGACCGGGGGACACGACCTCGGCCACCAGCGGTACGCCGTCGGCCAACACGCCGAGCTCATCGGGGTCCGACACCTGGAGCAGGTTCTCGGGAGCGACCAGGACGTCCGGGATCCAGATCTTGCGGCCGAAGATGACGTTGGTGTCCTGGTGAGCGGCCAGGTCGGTACCGGCCAAGAACGCGTCCAGGGCGCGACGGAGCCGGTTCGCGGCGAGCGAGTGGCTCGACCGTCCTGTCGGTGACACTTCGATGGACCCCTCGATGATCTCGGCGTGGTACCCCTCGGGGAGCTCCAGCGCCAACCAGGCGCGCCACAGGACCTCGTCGAGGTCCGGCGTCGCTTCGAGGTCGAGATCGGGTTCAGCTGCCATGGCGGCCATCGAGAACACCTCCTCCGTACAGTCTGGGCGGACGGCGTCATCCTCCACAACAACCGCCGCCCCCGCGCCGGGAACCAGAAACGGCCGCTCGAACGAGCGACCGCTTCTCCACGACGTTGACCTCCCCCACCCCGAGGGTCTCGTCGCTACGCGACGTTGACCTCCCCCCCCACCCTCCGGGCGGGGGAACCCCCACCCGAGGGTCTCGTCGCTACGCGACGTTGACCCTCTGGCCGGGCGGGGCGGCTTCGAGCCAGGCGAGGAAGCCGGTCAGGGCGTCCTCGCTCATCGCCAGTTCCAGCGGGGCGCCGCCGAGCAGGCAGCGCAGCACCACGGAACCGGAGAGCAGGGCCAACTCCTCCTGGCCCTCGGGGTAGCGCCGGCCCAGCACCTCGATCTCGCGGCGGGGCAGCACCTTGCGGGCGCGGGGGGCGTAGGAGAAGACCCGGAACCACTCGATGTGGTCACCGCTGTAGCGCCCGATACCGAAAACCCACCCCTTGCCGTCGGTCGCGGGGACCGGGGCGGAGGTGGGTTGTCCGTTCTCGTCGAGATCCGGGAGGATCGAGGCGTCCGCGGGCATTTTCAGCCGGTAACTGCAGTCGAACGTGCCGCCGACCCGCTGGATCAGCCGCCGTCGTACCGCGAACGCCACCAGGCCGACCACCCCGAGAGCCACGACCGCCGCGCACACCACAAGGGCGAGGACCATGCTCACCGACCTCCTCGCTACCCGCATCCCCGTTTATCAACCGATACGACAGTCCCGGGGTCACGCTCAGGCGTCCCCGGGACCGTCGGTCAAGCTCAGTGTCAGGCAGCCTTGCGGCGGCCGGCCGCCACGAGGCGAACCTCGGCGCGGCGCTCGGCGTGCGCGTCGCTGTCGCTCTTCGCGAGCTCCAGCGCGCGCTCCGCGCGGGTCACATCGATCTCGTCCGCGAGCTCGGCGATCTCCGCGAGCAGCGACAGCTTGTTGTCGGCGAACGAGATGAAGCCACCGTGCACGGCGGCGATGACGGTGCCGCCATCGGTCGTGCGGATGGTCACCGGACCGGACTCCAGCACGCTCAGCACCGGAGTGTGGTTCGGCATGATGCCGGTGTCACCGGAAGCCGTGCGGGCGACAACAAGGGTGGCCGTACCGGACCACACCTTGCGGTCGGCTGCGACCAGCTCGACGTGCAGCTCAGCCAACGTGGGCTCCTAGGCTCTTGCAACGCCCGATTACTCGGGAGTTTCGGTAAGAATAACGGGCTCACGCCCCTCGGATGAAACGAGCGGCGCACAGATGACCGGAATCACAGCCACCGAGCCGTGAGGGGTGGTCCCCAGCAGCGGGGACCACCCCTCACCAACTCGACGCTACTTACTTCTTGGCCAGCTCGGCGGCGTTGCGCTCGAGGTCCTCGATGCCACCGCACATGAAGAAGGCCTGCTCCGGAACGGAGTCGTACTTGCCGTCGGCGATGCGGTTGAACGCCTCGATGCTCTCCGACAGCGGCACGGTCGAGCCCTCGACACCGGTGAACTGCTTCGCCACGTAGGTGTTCTGCGAGAGGAAGCGCTCGATCCGACGGGCCCGGTGGACGGTGATCTTGTCGTCCTCGGAGAGCTCGTCGATACCGAGGATCGCGATGATGTCCTGGAGGTCCTTGTACTTCTGCAGGATCCCCTTGACGCGGACGGCCGTGTCGTAGTGGTCCTGCGCGATGTAGCGCGGGTCCAGGATGCGGGACGTGGAGTCCAGCGGGTCGACGGCCGGGTAGATGCCCTTCTCCGAGATCGGGCGCGACAGCACGGTGGTCGCGTCCAGGTGGGCGAAGGTGGTGGCCGGGGCCGGGTCGGTCAGGTCGTCCGCGGGGACGTAGATCGCCTGCATCGAGGTGATCGAGTGACCGCGGGTCGAGGTGATGCGCTCCTGCAGGAGGCCCATCTCGTCGGCCAGGTTCGGCTGGTAGCCCACCGCGGAGGGCATGCGGCCGAGCAGGGTCGACACCTCGGAACCGGCCTGGGTGAACCGGAAGATGTTGTCGATGAACAGGAGCACGTCCTGCTGCTGGACATCGCGGAAGTACTCCGCCATGGTCAGCGCCGACAGCGCCACGCGCAGGCGGGTGCCCGGCGGCTCGTCCATCTGGCCGAAGACCAGCGCGGTCTTGTCCAGGACGTTGGAGTCGATCATCTCCTGGATCAGGTCGTTGCCCTCACGGGTACGCTCCCCGACACCGGCGAAGACCGAGACACCACCGAAGTTGGCGGCGACGCGGTAGATCATCTCCTGGATGAGCACGGTCTTGCCGACGCCGGCGCCACCGAACAGGCCGATCTTGCCACCGCGGACGTACGGGGTGAGCAGGTCGATGACCTTGATGCCGGTCTCGAACATCTCGGTCTTCGGCTCGAGCTCCGAGAAGTTCGGCGCCTTGCGGTGGATCGGCCAGCGCTCGGTCACCTGGGTGTTGAACTCCGCCTGGTCGACGTTGAGCACGTCGCCCAGGGCGTTGAACACCTTGCCCTTGGTCACGTCGCCGACGGGCACCGAGATGGCCGCGCCGGTGTCGCTGACCTGCGCACCGCGGACCAGGCCGTCGGTGGGCTGCATGGAGATCGCCTTGATCAGGCCGTCGCCCAGGTGCTGGGCGACCTCCAGGGTCAGGGTCTTCTTGCCCGAGCCGTCGGGGTTGTCCACCTCGACGTGCAGGGCGTTGAACATGTCCGGGATCGCGTCGACGGGGAACTCCACGTCGACGACCGGGCCGATGACCCGCGCGACGCGGCCCGTCGCCGTGGTCGGCTCAACAGTGGTGGTCATTCTCATTCGCTCCCCGCGCTAGCGTCGGCCAGCGCGTTGGCGCCACCGACGATCTCGCTGATTTCCTGGGTGATCTCGGCCTGACGGGCCGAGTTGGCAAGCCGCGTCAGCGACTTGATGAGCTCGCCGGCGTTGTCGGTCGCGCTCTTCATCGCGCGGCGGCGGGCGGCGTGCTCGGAAGCGGCCGACTGCAGCAGCGCGTTGTAGATCCGGCTCTCGACGTACCGCGGCAGCAGCGCGTCCAGCACGCCCTCCGCCGACGGCTCGAAGTCGTAGAGCGGGAAGATCTCCGCCTTGGCCGGCCGGTCGTCGCTGAGCTGGACCTCGTCCAGCTTCAGCGGCAGCAGGCGGGCGTCGACGGCGGTCTGGGTGAGCATGGACTCGAACTTCGTCGAGACCAGGTGCAGCTCGTCCACCCCGCCGGTCTCGGCCGTGAAGGCCTCGATCAGCGTGGCGGCCACCGTCTTCGCGTCGGCGTAGGTCGGCTTGTCCGAGAAGCCCGTCCACGAGTCCGCCACCGCGAGGCTGCGGAACCCGTAGAACTGCACGCCCTTGCGGCCGCAGATGTAGGTGACGACCTCCTTGCCCTCCGCCTTCAGGCGCGCGGTGAGCGCGGTCGCCTGCTTGATGGCGTTGGTGGAGTAGCCGCCGGCCAGACCGCGGTCCGCGGTGACCAGGAGCACCGCGGCGCGCTTGGCGGCCGGGTTCTCCGTGGTCAGCGGGTGCTTGGCGTTGGACCGGGTGGCGACCGCGGTCACCGCCCGGGTCAGCTCATCGGCGTACGGGGTGGAGGCGGCCACCGCGCGCTGCGCCTTGACGATGCGCGACGCGGAGATCATCTCCATCGCCTTGGTGATCTTCTTCGTCGCGGTGACAGAGCGGATCCGGCGCTTGTAGACCCGAAGCTGTGCTCCCATGGGTCGTTACGTCCTTTCCCT
Organism: Kitasatospora sp. NPDC058965; assembly: GCF_042741245.1. NCBI lineage: Bacteria > Bacillati > Actinomycetota > Actinomycetes > Kitasatosporales > Streptomycetaceae > Kitasatospora > Kitasatospora sp. NPDC058965. The sequence goes on along the minus strand of NZ_JBHYKG010000048.1, from coordinate 26,900 downwards.
CGCTACCGGACTCAGGCCTGCTCGGAGAGCAGCTTGCCGTCAGCCGTGGTGAACCCGAGCTTGAAGCCCTTGATCGCCTCGGTCAGCGCGTCGATGGTGCCGTCCTCGAGCTTCTGGGTCTCGACGATGGCGGCCAGCAGGTCCTTCTTCTCGACCCGCAGGTGGTCGAGGAACTCGCGCTCGAAGCGGCGGATGTCCGCGACCGGGACGTCGTCCAGCTGACCGGTGGTGCCGGCCCAGATCGAGACGACCTGCTCCTCGACCGGGAACGGCTGGTACTGACCCTGCTTCAGCAGCTCGACCATGCGGGCGCCGCGCTCCAGCTGGGCCTTGGAGGCCGAGTCCAGGTCGGAACCGAAGGCGGCGAACGCCTCCAGCTCGCGGTACTGGGCCAGGTCCAGGCGCAGGCGACCGGCCACCGACTTCATGGCCTTGATCTGGGCGGAGCCACCGACGCGGGAGACCGAGATGCCGACGTTCACGGCCGGGCGGATGCCGGCGTTGAACAGGTCGGACTCCAGGAAGCACTGGCCGTCGGTGATCGAGATGACGTTGGTCGGGATGTACGCCGAGACGTCGTTGGCCTTGGTCTCGATGATCGGCAGACCGGTCATCGAGCCGGCGCCCAGCTCGTCGGAGAGCTTGGCGCAGCGCTCCAGCAGGCGCGAGTGCAGGTAGAAGACGTCACCCGGGTAGGCCTCGCGGCCCGGCGGGCGGCGCAGCAGCAGGGAGACGGAGCGGTAGGCCTCGGCCTGCTTCGACAGGTCGTCGAAGACGATCAGGACGTGCTTGCCGTCGTACATCCACTCCTGGCCGATGGCCGAACCGGTGTACGGGGCGAGGTACTTGAAACCGGCCGGGTCGGACGCGGGAGCCGCCACGATGGTGGTGTACTCCAGCGCGCCGGCCTCCTCCAGGGCGCTGCGGACCGACGCGATGGTCGAGCCCTTCTGGCCGACGGCGACGTAGATGCAGCGGACCTGCTTCTTCGGGTCGCCGGAGCGCCAGTTGTCCTTCTGGTTGATGATCGTGTCGATCGCCACCGCGGTCTTGCCGGTCTGGCGGTCGCCGATGATCAGCTGGCGCTGGCCGCGGCCGATCGGGGTCATCGCGTCGATGGCCTTGATGCCGGTCTGCATCGGCTCGTGGACCGACTTGCGGACCATGACGCCGGGGGCCTGCAGCTCCAGGGCGCGGCGGCCGGTGGCGGCGATCTCGCCCAGGCCGTCGATCGGGTTGCCCAGCGGGTCCACGACGCGGCCGAGGTAGCCGTCGCCGACCGGGACGGAGAGGACCTCGCCGGTGCGGTGCACCGTCTGGCCCTCCTCGATGCCCGAGAACTCACCGAGGACGACGACACCGATCTCGCGGGTGTCGAGGTTCAGCGCCAGGCCGAGGGTGCCGTCCTCGAACTTCAGCAGCTCGTTGGCCATGACCGAGGGCAGACCCTCGACCTTGGCGATACCGTCCATGGCCTCGGTGACCGTGCCGACCTCTTCACGCGAGGCGGCGTCCGGCTGGTACGACTGGACGAAGTCGGCCAGCGCGTCCCGGATCTCCTCCGGCCGGATCGTAAGCTCCGCCATCAGGCTTCCCTGCTCTCCTAGGTTGCGATCCTCGGCCCGCCCAAGGAGGGCCGCAAGTATTCGATCCTCGGCCGGTGCTGTTGGACCGGCCGTTCGTATGTGCCGGCTGCCCCGTGGGATGGGACCGGCGCCCGACCGAGGGTCGGATGTGCTGTGCGGGTGGCTCAGCCTTCGAGGGCCTGACGAGCGCCTTCGAGGCGGCTCGACACGGTGCCGTCGATGATCTCGTCACCGATCTGCACCCGGACACCGCCGACGACCTGGGGGTCGACGTCGATGTTCAGGAGCACCGCCCGGCCGTACAGCGTGGCCAGCGCGCCGGCGAGGCGCTGCTTCTGGCCGTCGCTGAGCGGCGCCGCGGTGGTGACCAGGGCCACCACGCGGTCACGGCGGTCGGCGGCGAGCCGCGAGTAGGACGCGAGGCCCTGCTCCAGGCTACGGCCACGCGGGCTGGTGACGAGCGAGGTGACCAGGCGGACCGTGCCCGGCAGGGCGCGACCACCGAGCAGCTTGCCGACCAGCTCCGCCTTGGCGGCGGTGCCGGCCTTCGGCTCGGTCAGGCCCGCGCGCAGCTCGTGCGAGCCGCTCACGATCCGGCCGAACCGGAAGAGCTCGTCCTCCAGGTCGTCGAGGCGGCCGGCCTTGTCGGCGGCGATCACCTCGGCGTAGGCGGCCAGCTCCTCGGTCGCGTCGACCAGGTCGCGCGGGCTCGACCAGCGGGACCGGACCAGGCCGGAGACCAGGTCGACGGTCTCGCCGGAGACCTGGCCCGCCAGCAGCGAGCCGATCAGCTGCGCCTTGTCCGCACCGGACCGCGAGGGGTCGGTGAGCACCCGGCGCAGCGAGACCTCGCGGTCCAGCAGGGCCGTGACGGCGACGAGCTCCTCGGCCACCTTGCCCGCGTCCACCGAGGTGTTGTCGGTCAGGCTGTCGAGGTTGTCGCGACCGGCGGCCAGCGCCTCGCGGCTGGCGCCGATCACTTGGCGACCGCCGCGCTCGCGGCGGCCTTGGCCTCCAGGTCGTCCAGGAAGCGGTCGACAACGCCGCTCTGCCGGGCGTGGTCCTCGAGGGACTCGCCGACAATGCGGGACGCCAGCTGGGTGGCGAGCGAGCCCACGTCCTGGCGCAGCGCGGTGGTGGCCTGCTTCTTGTCGGCCTCGATCTGGGCGTGGCCGGCGGCGACGATGGCCTCGCGCTGGCGCTGGCCCTCCTCGCGCATCTCGGCGATCAGGGCAGCGCCCTGCTCGCGGGCGTGCTCGGTGATCCGAGCGGCCTCGTGACGCGCCTCGGCGAGCTCGGCGCGGTACTGCTCAAGGAGGGCCTGGGCCTCGGCCTGTGCGGCGTCGGCACGCTCCATGCCGCCCTCGATCAGGTCCCGGCGCTCCGCCAACACCTTCTCGATGCTGGGGAGGAGCTTCTTGCCGAGCAGACCGAAGACCACGAAGAAGCAGATCAGGCCGATGATGAGCTCAGGCGCCTTGGGGATCAGAGGGTTGAAGTCCTCCGAGGCCAAGGTAATCGCGACGAGCGACATATCTGGACCTTCCGTCGAGTCTGTCTGGCTTACTTGCCGAAGACGAACGGCATCACGATGCCGATGAGGGCGAGCGCCTCGGTCAGCGCGAAGCCGATGAACATGTTGGAGCGGATCAGGTTGGTGGCCTCGGGCTGACGGGCCATCGCCTGCACGCCGTTGCCGAAGATCAGACCAACACCGATGCCGGGGCCGATCGCAGCGAGGCCGTAGCCGATGGAGGCGACGGAACCGGTGACGCCAGCAGCGAGAACAGACATCTCAGCTCATCCTTTGCGGGGTGGAGATCCGGTGGGGATTGGCCACCGGAAGCTTTGTTGGGTCGGACAGGGGGTTCAGCGGGGTCAGTGCGCTTCTTCGAGGGCGCCGGCGATGTAGCTGCTGGCCAGCGTCACGAAGATGTAGGCCTGCAGGAACTGCACCAGGAGCTCGAAGGCGGTCAGGCCCAGGGTCACCACGAACGAGGTACCGCCGTAGAGCGCACCGATGCTCGGGGTCAGCAGGTACCAGGTCGCCACCGAGAACATGGTGATCAGCAGGTGACCAGCGAACATGTTGGCGAAGGCACGGACGGCGAGGGTGAACGGCCGCACGAAGATGTTCGAGAAGAACTCGATCGGGACCAGGATGAACATGACCCAGCCGGGGACGCCCGACGGCCAGCACAGGTTCTTGAAGCCGCCGACGAAGCCGTGCTTCTTGAAGGTCAGCGTCATGTAGGTGACCCAGCAGACGATCGCCAGGCCGGCCGGCCAGCCGATCACCGCGGTGACCGGGAACTGCGCCAGCGGGATCACGGACATGACGTTCATGATCCACACGAAGAAGAACAGCGAGACCATCATCGGGACGTACTTCTCGCCCTTTTTCCCGATGTTCTCGAACACGATCGCCCGCTTGACGAAGTCGTACCCGATCTCGCCGACCAGCTGCATCTTGCCCGGCAGCACCTTCGGCTTGGCGAAGGCGACCCAGAAGAAGACGATCACCAGCAGGGCGCAGATGAACGACAGGAGCATCGGCTTGTTGAAACCGAAGCCACCGATCGTGAAGATCGGGTCGAACTGGAACTCGTTCAGGCCCGGCGCCGGGAAGCCGCAGCCGGAGAACAAGTGGCAGCCCCCGGAGGCAAGCTCCTGAGTGAGCTGGTCAGCACTCACCACTGACTCCTTCGTCGTGACGCATGGTTACGGCAACCTCGGTGTGTCGGCGCGGCGCGAGGCCACGGAGCGGCACTGGAACTAGTTGGGTTTCTCGGGGACCCGGCGCACCCGTAGGCGGTACTGGTGCGGGATCTGTCAAGAAGACTGCGCGGGTCCGGGGGGCGATCCGTCCGCTGGGCGGAGGGACCTGGCCGCTTCCCGTACTCCGTTGTTGCGACGGACGATAGCAGCCTGTCAGGACCGCATAAACACCGCCCCCCTCGCCAGGGGGACAGCCGGGGTCCGTCACGGTTGACGCCCCGGCCCGGTGCGTTCATCGGGCTTCTCGTCGTTCTGCACGTAGAACTGCTTGGCCTTCAGGTGCGTGCGGACCTGGCCGCCGCTCCAGACGAAGACGCAGCCCAGCAGGGTGAAGGCGAAGGCCTTGGTGTCGAAGAGCGTGGTGTCCTTGAACGCCGCGAGCACGATGCCCACCAGGAGGATCTGAGTGGTGTAGACCAGCAGGGCCGCGCCCATCATCAACTGCGGGTTGTTCCTGGTCAGTCGGTCGAGCGCGTACTGACCGGAGGCGAAGAACGCCATCACCAGCAGGGCCGCGAAGGCGGCGCCGATCGCTCCCTTGCCCCCGGCCACCGCTGCGGAGATCGCAATGGCGAGGAGGCCGGCGACCGCAGTGGGAAGTGCGGCGCCGCGGATCATCCGGGCGTCGTGGGACGGCATGTCGGCAACTCCGGCGGCATGTCGAGGACGGGGGGAGCTCAGCTGAACAGCGAGAACGCTGGTGGCGCACCGGTGCGGGAGACACCGGACCGACCGAAACCGGGACCAAGGTCCTGCACCACTGGGTCTTTCGGCGTGTTCTCGGTACTCGTGAACGGTATCACAAACTATTTGATGAGAGCTTTACCATGAACGTGTGGTACCTGTCACACCGTTGGCCCAATAGTGCCGCCGTACGGGTGAAGCAGACGGAGCAAGGAAGTTGAGACTCCGTCAGATCAGTTCTTCGGATGATCGCCGACCGCGTGCGCACCGGTGCCGAGCCGCCCGAGCAGCTCCTGGTCGCGCGCCGACAGCTCGGCCATCGGCTCGGCCGGCACCGCCTCCACCGACTCCACCGCCGGCGCCCCGGCCTGCGCCGCCCTGGCGGACACCGCCTTGCGGTAGCGCGGCGGCACGAAGGCCTGCACCGCGGCCGGCGCCTTCGGCCGGAACCACGGCAGCAGCAGCACCACCAGGCCGATCAGGCAGAACCCGGCACAGGCCAGCACCACGGTGCGGCCGGTGTTGGTGACCGAGAAGGCCACCGTGCCGAAGGCGATCAGCGCCGCCCAGAAGTACATGATCAGCACGGCCCGGCTGTGCGAGTGGCCGATCTCCAGCAGCCGGTGGTGCAGGTGCTTCTTGTCCGCGGCGAACGGCGAGCGGCCCGCCCAGCTGCGCCGCACCACGGCCAGCACCAGGTCGGCCAGCGGCAGCGCGATCACCGCCAGCGGCAGCAGCAGCGGCATGTAGATCGGCACCAGGATGTGGGTGGTGGCGGTGCGCGAGCCGGCCTGCGCGGTGATCAGGTCCGGGTCCACGCGCCCGGTCACCGAGACCGCGGCCACCGCCAGCATCAGCCCCAGCATCATCGAGCCGGAGTCGCCCATGAAGATCCGCGCCGGGTGCAGGTTGTGCGGCAGGAAGCCCAGGCACATGCCGATCAGCAGCGCGCTGAACAGCACCGCCGGCTGCGCCTCGCTGATCTGGTAGACGTACCAGAGGCGGTACGAGTACAGGAAGAACGCCATCGCGGCGATGCAGACCATGCCGCCGGCCAGGCCGTCCAGACCGTCGATGAAGTTCACCGCGTTGACCATCACGACCACCAGCGCGACCGTGATCACCATGCCCAGGGTCGGGCTGAGGGCCACCGGCCCGATGCCCGGCACCGGCAGCGAGATCACCGTGATGCCCTGGTAGACCATCACGCCGGCGGCGATCATCTGACCGCCCAGCTTCACCAGCGCGTCCACGCCCCACTTGTCGTCCAGCACGCCGAGCACCCACATGATGCCGACGCCGGAGAGCAGCGCCCGGATGTCCGAGGAGTTCCCGTCGCGGAACAGGTTGCCCAGGTTGTGCAGGTGGGAGGCGACCAGCAGGCCGGCGCAGAGCCCGCCGAACATCGCGATGCCGCCCAGCCGCGGCGTCGGCTCGCGGTGCACGTCACGGGCGCGCACGGCCGGCATCGCACCGGCCATGATGGCGAACTTCCGCACCGGTCCGGTCAACAGGTAGGTGACGGCGGCCGTGCAGAAGAGCACGAGCAGGTACTCACGCACCGAGCGCCTCCTTCCGCGCGTACCGACGGGTGCGTGCGGAGGTTACTCCGGCACGGCTGAGGGTTTCGAGGTGCGTCGCCACGCACACACCTTATTGAGTCGGACGCGCTGGACGTGCATCGCGGTTCGCCCTGGCGGGCGGCCGGTGCCGCCCGGAGCCGGGTCTACCCCGCTGAGCTGCCGGAACGCGGCAGCATTGCGCGCACCCGGTCGGCGACCGCGGTCGGCTCCGCCCCGCCCAGGACCGCGCCGATCAACCGGCCGACCTCGCCGAGCTGCTCGACGGACAGCCCCTGGGCGGCCGCCGCGCCGGTGCCCAGCCGGATCCCGGAGGTCTGCTGGGCCGGCGCCGGGTCGTACGGCAGCGCGCACTTGCCCAGCATCAGCCCGGCCGCCGCGCACAGCTGCTCGGCCCGGGCGCCGGTGATCCCCAGCCCGCCGACGTCCGCGGTGACCAGGTGGGTGTCGGTGCCACCGGTCAGCGGCCGCGCGCCGGCTGCGGCGAGCTCGGCCGCCAGCACGCGCGCACCGTCCACCGCGCGCCGGATGTACGCGCCGAACTCCGGCGTGCCGGCCTGTGCGAACGCCACCGCCTTGGCCGCCACCTCGTTCATCGCCGCGCCGCCCTGGCTGAACGGGAACACCGCCCGGTCCACCCGCTCGGCCAACTCCCCGGTGCTGAGCAGCAGCCCGCCGCGCGGCCCGCGCAGCAGCTTGTGGGTGGCGGCCACCACCACGTCCGCGTACGGCACCGGCGAGGGCGCGGCGCCGACCGCGACCAGCCCGGTGGTCTGCGCGGCGGCGGCGACCAGGTAGGCGTCCACCTCGTCGGCGATCTCCCGGAAGGCGGCCCAGTCCAGGTGCCGCGGGTAGGAGATCGAGCCGGCCACGATCGCCTTCGGCCGGTGCGTGCGGGCCAACTCGCGCACCTGGTCCAGGTCGACCAGGCCGTCGTCCTCGCGCACCCCGTAGCCGACGAACTGGAACCAGCGCCCGGAGAAGTTGGCCCGCGACCCGCAGGACAGGTGGCCGCCGTGCTCCAGCGACATCGCCAGCACCGTGTCACCCGGCTTGAGGAGCGCCGCGTAGGCCGCCAGCATCGCCGAAGTCCCGGACCGGGGTTGCACGTTGGCGTGCTCGGCGGCGAACAGCGCGCGGGCCCGGGCGACGGCCAGCAGCTCGGTCGCGTCGGCCACCGCGCAGCCGGTGTGGTGGCGGTGGCCCGGGTAGCCCTCGGCGTACTTGTCGACCAGCGGACCGGCGAGCGCCGCCCGCACCGCCGCCGTGGCCAGGTTCTCCCCCGCGAGCAGCTGCAGGGCGCTCGCCCGCCGCTCGGCCTCCGCCGAGAGCAGGTCGGCCAGTTCGGGGTCGGCCTGCCGGAGGGCCTCGGCGGGCTCCCAGGCGGTCTGCGCGGCGTCGGTGACGGTCATGGCGGCCTCCGGGGCCGAGGGGCGGTGGAACCCAGCCTAGGACCGCCGCAGGCCCGTGTCCTGGGGGCGCGGCCCGGGTACGCCCGTCAGGGCGGTCACCACCGGGTCCAGCGCGTCGAATATCTCCTCGCCGCAGTTGCGGAACATGCCGATCGGGGCGCCGTACGGGTCGTCGACCTCGTCCGCCTCGGGGGTGGCCGGCCGCCAGCCGCGCAGCGCGGCCGCCGCCCGGACCAGGGCCCGGCCGCGCTCGGCCACCTCGGCGCCCTGGCCGACGGCGGGCAGGGTGGCCGGGTCTATCAGCCGCACCAGCCGGGTGAACTCCTTGAGCGTGAAGGTGCGCAGGCCCGCCGCGTGGCCCATCGAGATCACCTGCGCCCGGTGGTCCAGGGTGGCCGTCAGCACCAGGTCGGCCAGCACCACGTGCTCGTCCAGCAGCTCCCGGCCGGCGAAGTTGCGGCTGTCCACGCCGTACTCGCCCAGCACGGTGGCCGCGTGCGCCTCCATCGGGGCGCCCTCGTGGCCCCAGGTGCCGGCGCTCTCCACCAGGATCCGGCCGGCCGCACGGGCGTCCAGCCGGGCGTCCAGCTCGTGCCGGGTCAGCCGCTCGGCGATCGGCGAGCGGCAGACGTTCCCGGTGCAGACGAACAGGATGCGGAAGCCGTCGGCCGGGCGCGGGGTGAGCAGTCGGCGCACGGCCAGCCCGCCCGGCGCCCGGTCGGCGTCCAGGGCGGGATGGAGCGAGGTCATCAACTGCCGGCCTCCAGGTCGGGGACGACCTCCCTCAGCTGCTCCAGGGAGACCGCGCCGGCCCGCAGCAGCACCGGGGTCTTGCCGGTGACGTCCACGATCGAGGAGGCCACGCCGTGCTCGGCCTTGCCGCCGTCCAGGTAGACCGCGACCGAGTCGCCCAGCTGGTACTCGGCGTCCTCGCAGTCGCCCGGGGCCGGCTGGCCGGACTTGTTGGCGCTGGAGACGGCCAGCGGACCGGTGGCGTTGAGCAGCTCGATCGCGACCGGGTGCAGCGGCATCCGGACCGCGACGGTGCCCCGGGTCTCGCCCAGGTCCCAGCGCAGCGAGGGCTGGTGACGGGCCACCAGGGTCAGGCCGCCGGGCCAGAAGGCGTCGACCAGCTCCCAGGCCTTCTCCGAGAAGTCGGTGACCAGGCCGTGCAGCGTGGTGGGCGAGCCCACCAGCACCGGGGAGGGCATGTGCCGGCCGCGGCCCTTGGCGGCGAACAGGCCGGCCACCGCCTCCGCGCTGAAGGCGTCCGCGGCGATCCCGTAGACGGTGTCGGTGGGCACCACGACCAGCTCGCCGCGGCGGATCGCCGAGGCGGCCTCGCGCAGACCGGTGGCGCGGTCGGCGGCATCGGCGCAGTCGTAACGGCGGCTCATCGGTGCAGTCCCCTCTTCGAAGTCAGGTCGGTCACAGCGCACTCGTCAGGTCGGTCACAGCGAACTCTTCCGCGCCGTGGTGAAGCGCGGCCGGCCGTTCAGGTCCCGGTGGTCGGCCGTGTCGATCCAGCCGCCCTCCTCGTTGAAGATCCACGGCACCTGGCCGCCCTGGGTGTCCGCGTGCTCGATCACGACCGCGCCGCCCGGGCGCAGCAGCCGGGCGGCCACCCGCTCGATGCCGCGGATGGTGTCCAGCCCGTCCTCGCCGGAGAAGAGCGACATCTGCGGGTCGTGGTCGCGGGCCTCGGGCGCCACGTACTCCCACTCGGTCAGCGGGATGTACGGCGGGTTGCTGATCACCAGGTCGAACCGGCCGTCCCAGGCGCGGTCGTCGGCGAAGGCCGCGGTGGCGTCCCCGGCGTGCAGGGTGACCCGGTCCCGGTCGCCGCTGGCCTCGATGTTGCGCCGGGTGTACCGCAGCGCCCCCTCGTCCAGCTCGAAGGCGTGCACGGTGGAGCGGGGCAGCTCCTGGGCCAGCGCCAGCGCGATCGCGCCGGAGCCGGAGCACAGGTCGACCACCAGCGGCTCGGCCACGTCCATCTCGCGGACCGCCTCTATGGCCCACTCGACGACCGTCTCGGTCTCGGGTCGGGGCACGAAGACGCCGGGGCCGACCTCCAGCTCCAGGTAGCGGAAGAAGGCGCGGCCGGTGATGTGCTGCAGCGGCTCCCGGGCCTCCCGGCGCGAGATCGCCTCCCAGTAGCGGGCGTCGAAGTCGGCGTCCTTCACGGTGTGCAGCTGGCTGCGCTTGACCCGGTGGACGTGCGCCGCCAGCTCCTCCGCGTCGAAGCGCGGCGACGGCACCCCGGCCGCGGCCAACCGCTGGGTGGCCTGGGCCACCTCGGCGAGCAGCAGGTTCATCCGTCCGTACCCCTCTGCGGTGGTTACTGCTCGTGCGCCGCGGCGAGCTTCGCCGCCGCGTCGGCGTCGACGGCCGACTGGATCAGCGCGTTCAGGTCGCCGTCGAGCACCTGGTCCAGGTTGTACGCCTTGAAGCCGGTGCGGTGGTCCGAGATCCGGTTCTCCGGGAAGTTGTAGGTGCGGATCCGCTCCGAGCGGTCCACCGTGCGGACCTGGCTGCGCCGGGCGTCCGAGGCCTCCTGCTCGGCGGCCTCCTGCGCGGCGGCCAGCAGCCGCGAACGCAGGATGCGCATGGCCTGCTCCTTGTTCTGCAGCTGGCTCTTCTCGTTCTGGCAGGACGCCACGATACCGGTCGGCAGGTGGGTGATCCGGACCGCGGAGTCGGTGGTGTTGACCGACTGGCCGCCCGGGCCGGAGGAGCGGTAGACGTCGATCCGCAGGTCGTTCGCGTGCACCTCGACCTCGACCTCCTCGGCCTCCGGGGTGACCAGCACGCCCGCCGCCGAGGTGTGGATGCGGCCCTGCGACTCGGTCGCCGGCACCCGCTGCACCCGGTGCACGCCGCCCTCGTACTTCAGCCGGGCCCAGACGCCCTGGCCGGGCTCGGCGGCGCCCTTGGTCTTCACGGCCACCGAGACGTCCTTGTAGCCGCCCAGGTCCGACTCGTTGGAGTCGATGAGCTCGGTCTTCCAGCCCACCCGCTCGGCGAACCGCAGGTACATCCGCAGCAGGTCGCCGGCGAACAGCGCGGACTCCTCGCCGCCCTCGCCGGCCTTGATCTCGAGGATCACGTCCTTGTCGTCACTGGGGTCGCGCGGCACCAGCAGCAGCCGCAGCTCCTCGGTGAGCTCGTCCTGGCGCACCTGGGCGGCCTTGGCCTCGGCCAGGAAGGCGGGGTCCTCGGCGGCGAACTCCCGCGCCGCCTCGATGTCCTCGCCGGCCTGCCGCCAGGCCCGGTAGGTGCGGGTGATCGGGGTCAGCTCCGCGTAGCGCTTGGAGAGCTTGCGGGCGACGGACTGGTCCGCGTGGACCGACGGGTCGGCGAGCCGCTCTTCGAGGGCGGCGTGCTCGACGAGGAGCTCTTCGACTGCCTCGAACATGAGGGGCGGCCTACTTTCCCGTGAGTGGTGTCAGGACGGAGGAGAACGGCGGGCGGTGGCGCAGACGCGAACGGCGCCGGCCCGGACGCCCCCGCAGTGCTGCGGGGACGCCGAGGACCGGCGCCGCGGGAGCGCTAGGCCTTCGCGCTGTGCTGCTTGCCGAAGCGGGCCTCGAAGCGGGCCACGCGGCCACCGGTGTCGAGGATCTTCTGCTTGCCGGTGTAGAACGGGTGGCACTGCGAGCACACCTCGGCGCGGATGACGCCGGAGGTCTCGGTGGAGCGAGTGGTGAACTCGGCGCCGCAGGTGCAGGTCACGTTCGTGACCACGTACTGGGGGTGGACGTCGCGCTTCAAGGGGATCTCCTAGGTTTCGGGAGGGCACCGGGTCGGCGATCGATGGACCGCACGTGAACCGGGACCGACGGACCAGTGTGCCAGCACTGCCCGCTTCTTCCCAAACCGGGGCGGGTCCGGGGATATTCCGGACCGGTCAGGGACGCGGCGAGGCGCTCGCGGTGGCCGCGGCGTCCGCCGGGTTGGTCGGCTGGCTGTTCACGATCGCGCCGGGCACCGGCTGGTCGGCCCGCAGCGCGTCCCACACCTGGCCGGCCTCCGGGGCCTTGGGCACCACCCGGTTGGGGTCGCTGGGCGCCGCCACCACCGGCAGCGTGACCATGGTCAGCTGGTCGGTGCCGATGCCCTTGAGCTCCTCCCCCAGCGAGGTCAGCGCGGGCACGTTGGCCAGCGCGGTGTCGGTGGTGATCGACTTGGTCAGGGTGTCGCCGACCGAGAAGAGCTTGGCCGGGTTGCCGAACAGCCCGATCGAGTCGACCTGCTTGATGATCGACTTCACCATCTGCTTCTGCAGCTCGATCCGGCCCAGGTCGCTGCCGTCCCCGACCCCGTGCCGGGTGCGCACGAAGGCCAGCGCCTGCTGCCCGTCCAGGTGGCTGGTGCCGGCCTGCAGGTCCAGCCCGCTGTCCTTGTCGTGGATGTTGACCGTGGTGGTCACGGTGGCGCCGCCGATGGCGTCGATGAAGTCGGCGAACCCGGCGAAGTCGATCTCGATGTAGTGGTTCATCCGCAGGCCGGTGAGCTGCTCGGTGGTCTTCACCGCGCAGGCCGCGCCGCCCACCTCGTAGGCGCTGTTGTACATCGCGTTCCGCACCCCGGGCACCGTGGCGCCGTTCGGGCCGGCGCAGTCCGGGCGGTTCACCAGGGTGTCGCGCGGGATCGAGACGACGGTGGCGCTGCGGTGGTCCTGGGTCACGTGCACCACCATCGCGGTGTCCGAGCGGGCCGTGTTGCCGGTGTCCCCGCCGGCCAGGCTGCTGTTGGCGCCGGACCGCGAGTCGGAGCCCAGCACCAGCACGTTGAAGGACCCGTCGGAGGGGGCCGAGGGGCGCGCGGTGCCCAGCTGCGAGTCGATGTCGACGCTCTTGATGTTGCCGTTCAGCCGCCAGTAGGCGTAGCCCGCGGTCCCGATCCCGGCCAGCACCAGGCCCGCCGTACTGAACGCCACCACCCGCAGCACCTTGGCCCGGCGGCTGCGCACCTTGCGGTGCCGGCGACCGGGCTGCGGGGTCTCGCTCTGCTGCTGCGATTCGGACATATTTTGAGGATATGCGAGCGTATGTCCGGTTCACGTAACGGTGCTGCGGCACCCCGGGAACGCCCGAGGGGGCCACCGCGGCGGTGGCCCCCTCGTTGCTCGGTCGACTGTGCGTCAGTCGTTCGAGCCCGGCGTCGTCTTGGCGATCTGCATCAGGAACTCGCCGTTCGACTTGGTCTGCTTCATCTTGTCCAGCAGCAGCTCGATCGCCTGCTGCGAGTCGAGCGCGTGCAGCACCCGGCGCAGCTTCCAGGTGATCGCCAGCTCCTCGGAGCCGAGCAGGATCTCCTCCTTGCGGGTGCTGGAGGCGTCCACGTCGACGGCCGGGAAGATGCGCTTGTCCGCCAGCTTGCGGTCCAGGCGCAGCTCCATGTTGCCGGTGCCCTTGAACTCCTCGAAGACCACCTCGTCGGCCCGGGAGCCGGTCTCCACCAGCGCGGTGGCCAGGATGGTCAGCGAGCCGCCGTTCTCGATGTTGCGCGCGGCGCCGAAGAACTTCTTCGGCGGGTAGAGCGCGGTCGAGTCGACACCACCGGACAGGATGCGGCCGGAGGCCGGCGCCGCCAGGTTGTAGGCGCGGCCCAGGCGGGTGATCGAGTCGAGCAGGATCACCACGTCGTGGCCCAGCTCCACCAGGCGCTTGGCGCGCTCGATGGCCAGCTCCGCGACCGTGGTGTGGTCCTCGGCCGGGCGGTCGAAGGTCGAGGAGATGACCTCGCCCTTGACCGAGCGCTGCATGTCGGTGACCTCTTCCGGACGCTCGTCGACCAGGACGACCATCAGGTGGCACTCGGGGTTGTTGCGGGTGATCGCGTTGGCGATCGCCTGCATGATCATCGTCTTGCCGGTCTTCGGCGGGGCGACGATCAGACCGCGCTGGCCCTTGCCGATCGGCGACACCAGGTCGATGATCCGGGTGGTCAGCACGCCCGGGTCGGTCTCCAGGCGCAGCCGCTCCTGCGGGTAGAGCGGGGTGAGCTTGCCGAACTCGGGGCGGTTGCGGCCGCTGTCCGGGTCCATCCCGTTCACCGAGTCCAGCCGCACCATGGCGTTGAACTTCTCGCGGCGCTCGCCGTCGCGCGGCTGGCGCACCGCACCGGTGATCGCGTCGCCCTTGCGCAGGCCGTTCTTGCGGACCTGGGCCAGCGAGACGTAGACGTCGTTGTTGCCCGGCAGGTAGCCGGAGGTCCGCACGAAGGCGTAGTTGTCGAGGATGTCGAGGATGCCCGCGACCGGGATCAGCACGTCGTCGTCGCCGACCTGCGGCTCGGCGATGGTGCCCTCGAAGCCGTCGCGGCGGCCGCGGCGGTTGCGGTCGCGGTAGCGGCCGCGGCGACCGCGCCGGCCGTCGCCGAACTCGTCGTCGTCGAAGCCGCCCTGCTGCTGCGCCGCGGCGGGCTGCGCCGCGGGCTGCTGCTGCTGCTGCGCCGGCTGCTGCTGGCCGCCCTCGCGGCGGTCGGTGCCGCGCTCGCGGCGGTTGCGGCGGTCCCGGCGCGACTCGCGCTGCTCGCCGCTCTCCCCGTCGGCCGCCTCGGTGCGCTCGCCGCCCTCGCGGCGGTCGCGGCGGTCACGGCGGTCGCGGCGGCCCTCGCGCTGGTCCTCGCGGCCCTCGAAGGTGCGCGGCTCGGCGGTGCGGGTCGGCGCCGCGGCCTCCGGCTCGGCGGCCTCGGCCACCGCGGTGGCGGCCGGGGCCTCCTGGGCGGTCGGCGTACCGGCGGCGGCGGTGGCCCGACGGCGGCCGCGCTCGGCCCGCGCCGGAGCGGCGGCCTCGGCCGCGCTCTGGCCCGGGATCTCGATCTGGGCCGGCGACTCGGCCGGCTCGGCCTTGGCCGGGGCCTCGGCAGCAGCCGCACGGGTGCGGCGGGCCGGCTTCTCGGCGGCCGGAGCGGCCTCCTTGGCGGCCCGGGCCGGAGCCGCGGGCGCGGTCCCGGCGGAGGCGAGCAGCGGGTCGCCGCCGCTCTTCTCCTTGATGGCGTCGATGAGCTGGCTCTTGCGCAGCCGCCCGGTGCCGCTGATGCCGAGCGTCGAGGCGAGCTTCTGCAGCTCGGCCAGGACCAGACCGTCAAGGCCTGCGGCAGCGGAACGGCGGCGCTTGGCCGGCGCCGCGGGGGCGGCGGGCGTGTCCGTCGCGTCGGCGTCCGGGCGCGCGCCCATCAGATCGGTGGTGTCGCTCACTAAGGGTCCTTCCCTGGAGCGGACGTCGGCCTGTCTGGCTCGGCGACCGGTTGTGCTGTCTGACCTGCGCTCTGCGGTGCACAGGTCGGAGGCGGTGGTCCCGCCACCGCGGCGGTGCGGGTGGTGGGAGAGGTGCGAAGTGCGGTGCACGAGGCACGGTGGAGCGAAATGGCACGGCAGGCGGATCTCGTGCCGACCGCGCTGCCTGCGAAACCCGGGACCCCCGTCGCGTGACGGTCTCCCGCGCTCCCGTCCGCTGGCCTCAGGCCGGTTGCGGGGGGTGGGGGTCAGGATCCGGCACGGCATCGGGATGCGGCCCCAATCGCGCAGGCAGGCTGCGTACGCGCTGTGGCGGGCTCCCGGAGAATCGTGGTCCCCGACAACGCCTCGGGCCCGTGGAATCGGGTCCTGGGGAGGGGGACGCGGTGCACCGGGCCCCGTGGGGCGCCAGATGCAGCATTGAGATTAACACTACCGACCCCCTCACACATTCCCCAGCCTCGTGCTTGCCAATCGTGTCCGTCACACCCGCGCGGCCGGCCCGGCGCCGCCGGGCGCACGACCGTGCGCCGAACGCCCGCGCCGGAGCGCGCGGGCGCGTCGACGGCGGCAGTCACCCGTCCAACGGCCGGACGCCTGCTCCGTCACGGTCGAGCCGCAGCCGGTGAGCTGCGAAGTTCTCCCCGGCGAAGTGCAGCAGCTTGTCCGCACCCGCCTCGTCGGTCAGGGCCAGGACGGTCGGCCCGGCGCCGGAGATGACGGCCGGTACGCCCTCGCTGCGCAGCGCGGCGACCAGCGCGGCGCTGTCCGGCATCGCGGAGGCGCGGTAGTCCTGGTGCAGCCGGTCCTCGGTGGCCGGCAGCAGCAGTTCGGGGCGGCGGGTGATCGCCTCCACCAGCAGCGCGGAGCGGCCGGCGTTGGCGGCCGCGTCGGCCAGCGGCACAGTCTTGGGCAGCAGGCCGCGGGCGGTCTCGGTGAGCACCTCGGTGGCCGGGACGAACACCACCGGCACCACCTCGGCGGCGGGTTCGAGGCGGACCGCCTTGGCCGAGTCCTCGTCGGTCCAGGCGATGGTGAAGCCGCCGGACAGGCAGGCGGCGACGTTGTCGGGGTGGCCCTCCAGCTCGGAGGCGAGGGCCAGCAGCGCGGCGTCGTCCAGGGCCCCGGCGCCGCCGATGGTGACCGCGCGGGCGGCCACGATGCCGGCGCAGATCGCGGCCGAGGAGGAGCCCAGGCCGCGGCCGTGCGGTATCCGGTTGGCGCAGACCACCTCCAGGCCGCGCGGCTGTCCGCCGAGCCGGTCGAAGGCGGCCCGCATCGAGCGGACCACCAGGTGCCGCTCGTCCCGGGCGAGCGACTCGGCGCCCTCGCCGGCGATGTCCACCGACAGGCCGGAGTCGGCCACCCTGACCACGATGTCGTCGTACAGGCCCAGGGCGAGTCCGAAGGCGTCGAAGCCGGGGCCCAGGTTGGCGCTGGTCGCGGGGACACGCACCCGGACGGCGGCGGCACGGAACGCAGGACCGGCCATGCGGTGGACTCTCCTGGAGAATGAGGCAGGCCCGTCGTCGGGGGCCGGCGGTGGTACGGGGGCGGGGGTGTCACCACTCGGGGTGCGGGTCGGGGGACCTGACGCAGTTGGCATGTGCCACGCCGCCAGGGCTCAGCGTATCGAAGAGAGGTTCCACAGCGGTACACCCCGCTCCCCTTCGATCCACCGTGTTGCAGGTTATGGCCTGAATGTGCGCCACCCCGCTCAATCCTTGCAATCGGGGCACCGCCGGGAACAACGAAAGCGACACCGAGGCGTTACCCCGGAATCCGGGGACAACACCTCGGTGCCGACACTGCGTCAGGAGCCCGGTGGCGCGGGCTCAGTCCAGCAGGCCGAGCCGCTGGGCGGCGGCCTCGGCGCTGACCGGGACCACGTGCGGCTGCGGCGCGCCGGCCACCGCCCAGTCCGGGTCCTTGAGGCCGTTGCCGGTCACGGTGCAGACGATCCGCTGGCCCGGGTCGACCAGGCCGGCCTGCGCCTTGGCCAGCAGGCCGGCCACGCTGGCGGCCGAGGCGGGCTCCACGAAGACGCCCTCCTGCGCGGCCAACAGGCGGTAGGCGGCAAGGATCTGACGGTCGGTCACCTTGTCGATCAGGCCGCCCGACTCGTCCCGCGCGGCCTCCGCGAAGGCCCAGGAGGCGGGGTTGCCGATCCGGATCGCGGTGGCGATCGTCTGCGGCTTGAGCACCGGGGCGCCGTCCACGATCGGGGCCGAGCCGGAGGCCTGGAAGCCCCACATCCGCGGCGTGCGGGTGGCCAGGCCGTCCTTGGCGTACTCCTGGTAGCCCTTCCAGTAGGCGGTGATGTTGCCCGCGTTGCCGACCGGGAGGACGTGGATGTCCGGGGCGTCGCCGAGCATGTCGACGATCTCGAACGCGGCCGTCTTCTGCCCCTCGATGCGCACCGGGTTCACCGAGTTCACCAGCGCCACCGGGTAGTTCTCGGACAGTTCGCGGGCCAGCGTGAGGCAGTCGTCGAAGTTGCCGTCCACCTGGAGGATCTTCGAGCCGTGCACCAGCGCCTGGCCCATCTTGCCGAGCGCGATCTTGCCCTGCGGCACCAGGACGGCGCAGACCATGCCGGCCCGCACCGCGTAGGCGGCCGCGGAGGCCGAGGTGTTGCCGGTGGAGGCGCAGATCACCGCCTGGGCGCCCGCCTCCTTGGCCTTGGAGATGGCCAGCGTCATGCCGCGGTCCTTGAAGGACCCGGTCGGGTTGGCGCCCTCGACCTTGAGATAGACGTCACACCCGGTGCGCTCGGAGAGCACCTGCGCGCGGACCAGCGGAGTGCCGCCCTCCAGCAGGGTGACCACCGGCGTGGCATCGGTCACCGGCAGGCGGTCGCGGTACTCCTCGATCAGACCGCGCCACTGGTGGGTGTGGCCGGACACTCTGGCCGCGCTCTCGACAACGCCGTTCATGATTGATTACTCCCCTTCGACCCGCATGATGCTGGCCACGTCGCGCACGCTGTCCAGCGCGCGCAGCTTGTCCACGGTCGCCGACAGGGCGGCGTCGGTGGCCCGGTGGGTGACCACGACGAGCGAGGCGTCGCCGTCGCGGCCCTGCTGGCGCACGGTGTCGATGGAGACGCCGTGCTCGGCGAAGACCGAGGCCACCTGGGCGAGCACGCCCGCCCGGTCGTCCACGTCCAGGCTCACGTGGTAGCGGGTCACCACCTCGTCCATCGGCTTGGCCGGCAGCTGGGTGTAGACCGAGTGGCCCGGGCCGGTGGCCCCGTTCAGCTTGTTGCGGCAGACCGCGACCAGGTCGCCCAGCACCGCGGAGGCGGTCGGGGCGCCGCCGGCACCGGGGCCGTAGAACATCAGCCGGCCGGCCGCCTCGGCCTCCACGAAGACCGCGTTGTAGGCCTCCCGGACGCTGGCCAGCGGGTGGCTGAGCGGGATCATCGCCGGGTGCACCCGGGCGGTGACCGAGGCGCCGTCGGCGGCCCGCTCGCAGATCGCCAGCAGCTTGACCACGCAGCCCATCGCCTTCGCCGAGGCGATGTCGGCGGCGGTGACCTCGGTCAGCCCCTCGCGGTACACGTCGGCCGCGGTGACCTTGGTGTGGAAGGCGATGCCGGCCAGGATGGCGGCCTTGGCGGCGGCGTCGAAGCCCTCCACGTCGGCGGTCGGGTCGGCCTCGGCGTAGCCCAGCGCGGTGGCCTCCTCCAGCGCCTCCGAGTAGCCGGCGCCGGTGGAGTCCATCTTGTCCAGGATGAAGTTGGTGGTGCCGTTGACGATGCCCAGCACCCGGTTCACCCGGTCGCCGGCCAGCGACTCGCGCAGCGGGCGGATCAGCGGGATCGCGCCGGCCACCGCGGCCTCGTAGTACAGGTCCACCCCGGCCTCGGCGGCGGCGGTGTGCAGCTCGGCGCCGTCCTTGGCGAGCAGGGCCTTGTTGGCGCTGACCACCGAGGCGCCCCGTTTGAAGGCGGAGAGGATCAGGTGCTTGGAGGGCTCGATCCCGCCGACCACCTCGACCACCACGTCGATGTCGCCGCGGTTGACCAGGGCCTCCGCGTCGGTGGTGAGCAGGTGCTCGGGGACGCCCGGGCGCGGGCGGCCGGCCCGGCGCACCGCGATCCCGGCCAGCTCGACCGGAGCTCCGATCCGGGCGGCGAGGTCGTCGGCCGTCGTCGTCATGATGCGCGCCACCTCGGAGCCCACCACACCACAGCCCAGCAACGCCACCTTCAGCGGGCGCGTACGCATCATCCGACTCCGCTCATTTCGCATCCGAGTTCCGGTCTTGGCGTCCAGTTTCGGGGACGATGGGTAAACATCTACGGCTGTTCCAAATTCTGAGACAGAATTTTCGTCATCCGATATCGAGCCGCAGGAGATCCTCCTCCGTCTCCCGCCGCACGACGACCCGCGCCGCACCCTCGTGCACGACCACCACCGGCGGCCGCAGCGCGTGGTTGTAGTTGCTCGCCATCGAGCGGCAGTAGGCGCCGGTGGCGGGCACCGCGAGCAGGTCGTCCGGGGCCAGGTCGGCCGGCAGGAAGGCGTCCTTGACCACGATGTCGCCCGACTCGCAGTGCTTGCCGACCACGCGCGCCAGCATCGGCTCGGCCTCGCTGGTGCGGGAGGCCAGCGCCACCGAGTACTCGGCGTCGTACAGCGCGGTGCGGATGTTGTCGGACATCCCGCCGTCCACGCTGACGTAGGTGCGCAGCCCCGCCAGCGGCTTGACGGTGCCCACCCGGTAGAGCGTGAAGGCGGTCGGGCCGACGATCGCCCGGCCCGGCTCCACGCTCAGCCGGGGCACCGCCAGGCCCACCGCGGCGCACTCGCGCCGGACGATCCCGTCCAGCGAGACGGCGATCTCGGCCGGCTCGCGCGGGTCGTCCTCGCTGGTGTACGCGATGCCCAGGCCGCCGCCCAGGTCGAGCTCCGGCAGCTCGACCCCGTGCTCGTCCCGGACCTCGGCCAGCAGGCCGACCAGGCGGCGGGCCGCCACCTCGAAGCCGGCCGTGTCGAAGATCTGCGAGCCGATGTGCGAATGCAGGCCGCGCAGCTCCAGGGCCGGCCGGGCCAGGGTGCGGCGCACCGCCTCGGCCGCCGCGCCGCCGGCCAGCGAGAGGCCGAACTTCTGGTCCTCGTGCGCGGTGGCGATGAACTCGTGGGTGTGCGCCTCGACCCCGACGGTCACCCGGAGCAGCACCGGCTGGCGCACCCCCTGTGCCTCGGCGGTCCGGGCCAGCCGCTCGATCTCCTGGTAGGAGTCGACGACGATGTGGCCCACCCCGGCCTTGACCGCCAGCTCCAGCTCCTCGGCGGACTTGTTGTTGCCGTGCAGCGCGATCCGCTCCGGCGGCATCCCGGCGGCCAGCGCCACCGCCAACTCCCCCGCGCTGCAGACGTCCAGGCCCAGGCCCTCGTCGTGCAGCCAGCGGACCACCGCCTTGCAGAGGAACGCCTTGCCCGCGTAGTACACGTCCGCGCCGGCCCCGAAGGCCTCCCGCCACCCCCGGGCCCGGGCCCGGAAGTCGGCCTCGTCCAGCACGTAGGCCGGGGTGCCGAACTCCTCGGCCAGTGCCGTGGCCGACAGGCCCGCGACGGTCAGCACGCCGTCCGGCCCGCGCCGCACGGTCCGCGACCAGACCTTCGGGTCCAGCGCGTTGAGGTCGGCCGGCGGAGCGGCGTAGTGGCCCTCCGGCAGCACGTCGCCGTGCCGGGGGCCTGCGGGGTGGGCGGAGCGGCTCATCGCGTGTGGTCTCCCTGTGCGTGGGGGCGGCGACCGTCCTGGCGGACCGTCACCGCCCCCGTCGGCGAAGGATGCGGGGTTACATCCGCTCGGGCGCGGAGACGCCGAGCAGGTCCAGGCCGTTGGCCAGCACCGTGCGGGTGGCCTCTACCAGCCAGAGGCGGGCCCGGTGGGTGTCCGTCAGCTCCTCGTCGCCCTTGGGCAGGATCTGGCAGTTCTCCCAGAACCGGTGGTACGTGCCCGCCAGCTTCTCCAGGTAGCGCGCGACGTGGTGCGGCTCGCGGAACCGGCCGGCCTTGGCCACCTCGTCCGGGAAGAGCGCGAGCCGGCCCAGCAGGTCGGACTCCCACTCGGTGGCCAGCAGGCCCGGCACGAAGTCGCTGCCCTTGTCGATGCCGAGGCCGTCGGCCTTGCGGGCCACCGAGCACATCCGGGCGTGCGCGTACTGGACGTAGTAGACCGGGTTCTCGTTGCTCTGCGTGGTCAGCAGGTTGATGTCCAGCGTGATCGTCGAGTCCGTCGAGGAGCGCGACAGGGTGTACCGGGCCGCGTCCACGCCGATCCAGTCGACCACGTCGTCGATGGTGATGATGTTGCCGGCCCGCTTGGACATGCGGACCTCCTCACCGTCGCGCAGCATCTTGACGAACTGGCCGATCTTGACCTCGATGTTGCGGTCCATGTCGTCGCCCGCGCAGGCCGCGATGGCCTTGAGGCGGTTGACGTAGCCGTGGTGGTCCGCGCCCAGCATGTAGACGCTGACCTCGGCGCCGCGGTCCCGCTTGGACAGGTAGTAGGCGGCGTCGGCGGCGAAGTAGGTGGTCTCGCCGTCGGCCTTGATCAGCACCCGGTCCTTGTCGTCGCCGAAGTCGGTGGTGCGCAGCCAGATCGCACCGTCCAGGTCGAAGACGTGGCCCTGCTCGCGCAGCCGCTCGATCGCCTTGCTGACGGCGCCCGAGTCGTGCAGCGACTGCTCGGAGAACCAGGTGTCGAAGTGGGTGCCGAACTCGTCCATCGACCGCTGGATCTCGGCCACCATGAGGCCGAGGCCGTGCGTCCGGAAGGACTGCAGCTGCTCCTCCTCCGGCAGGTCGAGGATGCCCGGCACACCGTCGGTGATCGCCTTGGCGATCTCCACGATGTACTCGCCCACGTAGCCGTCGGCCGGGACCGGCTGGTTGTTGGCGGCGGCCTTGAGCGAGGCGGCGAACTTGGAGATCTGCACGCCGGCGTCGTTCAGGTAGTACTCGGTGGACACCTCGGCGCCGGTGGCCTTGAGGATCCGGGCCAGCGAGTCGCCGACGGCCGCCCAGCGCACGCCGCCGATGTGGATCGGGCCGGTCGGGTTGGCGGAGACGAACTCCAGGTTGATCCGCAGGCCCTTGAGCGCCTCGTTGCGGCCGTAGTCGGCGCCGGCGGCGACGATGGTGCGGGCCAGCTCGCCCTGGGTGGCGGCGTCCAGCGTGATGTTGAGGAAGCCGGGGCCGGCGATGTCCACCTTGGCGACCCCGGGCAGCTCCAGCAGCCGGCCGGCCAGCAGCTCGGCGACCGCGCGCGGCGGCTTGCCCGCCGCCTTCGCCAGCTGGAGCGCCACGTTGGTGGCGTAGTCGCCGTGGTCGCGGTTCTTCGGTCGCTCGACCGTCACCTGCTCGGGGACGTCGACGGACAGCTCGCCCGCCTCGACGGCGGTGCGCACGGCGACCTGGACTGCCTGGGAGAGCTCTGCGGGTGTCACGGGCCCAAGCCTAGGCGAGAGGCGGGGTGCGCCCGCGCGGAGCCCACCTGTCGGATAGCTGTTCGCTGTCAGCGAAACTCG
The DNA here is from genome assembly GCF_042741245.1 of Kitasatospora sp. NPDC058965. Classification (NCBI taxonomy): domain Bacteria; kingdom Bacillati; phylum Actinomycetota; class Actinomycetes; order Kitasatosporales; family Streptomycetaceae; genus Kitasatospora; species Kitasatospora sp. NPDC058965. Next base: position 4,068 of record NZ_JBHYKG010000048.1, on the reverse strand, counting down.
CCGCCGCCGAAGGTGAACCCGCTCCCCTCGCCCCGCTTGAGCCCCATCAACCGCCGTACCAGCGCGACCAGATCGGCCGGGTCGAAGGGCTTGGCCAGGTAGCCGTCCACCCCCACCGACTCCCCGCGGTCCAGGTCCGCCGGAGTGCAGGCGCTGACGATGGCGATCGGCAGCTGGGCCGTCTGCCGCTGCCCGCGCAACCGGGCGGCCGTGCGCAGTCCGTCGAGCCGGGGCATCATCACGTCCAGGGTGACCACGTCGGGGCGCACCCGGTGGACCACCTCCAGGCACTCGGCACCGTCGGCGGCGGTCACCACCTCGAAGCCCTCCAGCTCCAGGTTGACCCTGATCAGCTGGCGGATCACCTCGCTGTCGTCCACCACGAGGACCCGCCCGGACACACCCGACACGCCACGAGGGTAGGCCCGGCCGCCCCGTCCCGTCCGGCCTTTGCCCACCTTGGCCCGCGAAACCCGTGCACGGACCGGCACCCGGAGCTGGTAATGTTCTCCACGTCGCCGAACACGGCGGCAGGCAGGCCCCCGTAGCTCAGGGGATAGAGCACCGCCCTCCGGAGGCGGGTGCGTAGGTTCGAATCCTACCGGGGGCACTTTTCCGAAAGTGCCGTACGAGGCCCAGATCAGTCGATCTGGGCCTTCGTCATGTTCCGCCGCGGCCGCCCGAACAGGGCCCACAAGTCTGTTCGGTGCAGGCCGTTCCGAGCACCCCTGCGAGCGAAATGCCGCAGCCAACAGGGTGACAGAGTACGTATGCGACAGAGCCCGGCGGGTCCGCTCAGGCATTCTCTCTGACATATCGGGCTAAATTGCCCGGCCTGTCGGAGAAATGGAAGAGATATGCGAATTCGCACCGCCGTGATCGGCTTCGCCCTCGCCTCCCTCGCCGTCGTGGGTGCCGCCGGCACCGCCAGCGCGCACTCGCACAGCGCCTGGTGGTGCAAGCACCACAACACCAGCGGCACCGTGCTGGCGGGCAAGGGCCAGGTCATGGAGTCGCACGACAACCAGAGCGGCTCCGAGGGCGGCTTCGAGAGCGAGTGAGCCCCGCTCCTCGGCCTCCTGGGCTGCTGTCGGGCCGTCAGGAGGCCGAGGAGACCGCGTTCTGGTAGAGGTTCGCGATGGTGGAGTCGAAGTAGGCGGTGTACGAGGTGTCGTCCGTGTCGCCGCCCTGCTGGTAGCCGCCGATCACCCCGGTCACGTGGCCGGTGTCGGCGGAGATCCACGGCCCGCCGCTGGTGCCGGCCGAGTACGACGGGCAGTCGATCCGCCGCTGGTAGGCGGACTGCTTGGTGGTGGCGTTGCTGCACAGCAGCGGCTGCTCGCCGCTGTCCGGGTAGCCGTAGAGCCGCACCGTCGAGGTGAACGACTCGTTGGTGCCCAGGGTGTTGCCGCCGAGCACGTCCTCGATCCGCTGGCCGGCCGAGTTGGGCGCGACCTGGAGGAAGGCGAAGTCCTGGTCCGGGTCCTGGCCCTGGGTCCAGCCGTTGGTCTCGAAGACCTGGGTGACCTGCCAGACGCCGAACGGCGTCTTCCCGTCCCGGTAGCCGGGGACGAAGGTGATCCCGTTCGCGCTGCTCACGCAGTGCGCCGCGGTCAGCAGCAGGTTGCGGCCGGAACTGTGCACCACGCTGGCGGTGCAGAAGTGGTTGCCGGCCGAGGCCGAGCCGGAGAAGAGCGCGCCGACCCGGTTGGCCTCCGCCGAGGCGGGCGCCGCGGCGGTGCTGGGGGTGCTCCGGGTGTCGGCGGGAGCCGGCGCGGGCGCGGAGCTCGTGGCCGGGTCGGCGGCGGCGGCCGTGGTGGAGCCGGAGTCGCTGGGCGAGGGCTCGGCGGCCGGCAGCTGGGCCACCGGGGTGTCGGTGGCGGCCTGCGGGTCGCTCGGCACGGCGGCGGAGCCGCTGCTCGGGGTCGGACTGGGGCTGCCGGCGTGCTGCTTGACGCCCTTGCTGTCCTTGGCCACGTGGCGGGCCTGCGCGCTCTGCCGGCTGGAGGCGACGGCCCGCGAGGTGAGCGTGCTGACTCCCGCTATCGCGCCGACCAGCACCACCGCCAGCAGCGCCACCGCCAGGGTGGGGCGCAGGACGAACCGCTTGCGGTGCCGGCGTCGCTGACTGCTCATCAGACACGGACTCCTGCCCACTCGTTGGTCGGGATCGACCACCCTCGCGGCACCGGGGTGAGGCGCCTCGGACTCCATCGACTATCACCCGGTCACCTGGTAACCGCATGACGCGCGACTGAGAGCCCCGTGAGAATCCACCGGGTGGGGGAAACTCCGAGTGAACATGATGACCGATCGCACGGGTGGGGTGAAGGGGAACGGTGTCAGGGACGCCTCACACCCCACCCGGCCTCAGACCGTGGCCCGCAGCCCGGCCTCGGCCCCCTCGCCCGTCTCCGCACCGGTCGCCGGCCGGTGGTTGACCATCGTGAAGGCCACCACCGCGGCCAGCAGGAAGATGCCGAAGGCGACCACCGCGGCCACGCTGTAGCCGTGCACCGCGGCGGTGTCCCGGACCAGCTTGCTGCTCGCGTCCTTGCCGACCAGGTAGGCGCTGGTGGCCGTGGCCGCGATCGTGTTGAGCAGCGCGGTGCCGATCGAGCCGCCCACCTGCTGGGCCGAGTTGATGGTGGCCGCGGCCGCACCGGTCTCGCGCGGCGCGACGCCCAGGGTGGCCAGGCTCATCGAGGGCATGAAGACCAGGCCCATGCCCAGGCCGAGCAGGACCTCGGCCGGCAGCACCATCGCGGCGTACGGGCTGCTCACCTTCATCTGGGTCAGCCAGGCCATCCCGGAGGCGCCCAGCAGCAGCCCCGGCACGATCAGCGCCCGGGTCGGGACCCGGGTCATCAGCCGGGCCGCGACCCCGGTGGCGCTGAAGATGATCGCCGCGGTCATCGGCAGGAACGCCACCCCGGTCAGCACCGGCGAGAACCCCTTGACCTCCTGCAGGTAGTAGGTCAGGAAGAGGAACAGGCCGAACAGCCCGACCACCGCCAGGCCCACCGACAGCGCGGCGCCGCCGCGGTTGCGGTCGCGGACGATGTGCAGCGGCAGCAGCGGGTGGGTGGAGACCCGCTCCACCAGCACGAAGCCGACCAGCAGCAGCGCGCCCAGGACCAGGCAGGACAGCACCAGCCAGTCGCTCCAGCCGCGCGACTCGGCCTCCGAGGTGCCGTAGACGATCGCCAGCAGGCCGCCGCAGCCGAACCCCACCCCGGGCAGGTCCAGCGGGATCCGCCGGCCCTTCCCGATGTGGTCGCGCTTGAGCAGCGCGTAGGCGCCGCTGGCCGCGGCCAGCGCGATCGGCACGTTGACGAACAGGCACCAGCGCCAGTCCAGGTACTGGGTGAGCAGCCCGCCGGCGATGAAGCCGATCGCGCTGCCGCCGCCCGCGATGGCACCGAAGATGCCGAACGCGGTGGCCCGCTCGCCCGGATCGGTGAAGGTGGTGGACAGCAGTCCGAGCGCGGAGGGGGCCAGCAGCGCGCCGAACGCGCCCTGCAGCGCGCGGGCGAAGAAGAGCATCCCGCCGGTCACCGCGAAGCCGCCCAGGGCGGAGGCGGCGGCGAAGCCGATCAGGCCGATCATGAAGGTGCGCTTGCGGCCGTAGAGGTCGCCGAGCCGGCCGCCCAGCAGCAGCAGTCCGCCGAACGCCAGCGTGTAGGCGGTGATCACCCACTGCCGGTCGCCGGTGGAGATGCCCAGGTCCTGCTGGGCCGAGGGAAGGGCGATGTTCACGATCGTGATGTCGAGCACGATCATCAGCTGGGCGACGGCGATCACGGCCAGTGCCCGCCAGCGGCGGGGGTCCGGCACCGGGTCGGTCGTCGCATGGTGTGCGGACACGGGAGGAGCCTTCCGGACGGGGGTGCCGTCGGCGTGCACGGACAGCACTTCCCTCCAGCGAAGCTCGCGGTGCCGGACGGGGCAAGGAGAAACAGGTTCGAACCGGGACAAACACGATGATTTTGTCCAAGCTTTACCCGGCCGGGCGCCGGTGACCGCCGGCCCGGGTCCCCGCGGGGACCCGGGCCGGCGGTCACCGGC
>NZ_JBHYKG010000047.1:0-36635 GCF_042741245.1 Kitasatospora sp. NPDC058965 | reverse complement strand
GGGTCCGCCTGCGCACCCTGGCCGAGCGCCGGGGCGCCGCGGCCGGGCAGGCCGTCCGGGCCGGAGGGGCCGGACGGCAGCGGGCGCTGCTGGCGCGGCGTCGGGCCGACCCCGCGCGGGGCCTTGCTCGGCGTGGCGCCGGGGCGCTGGCCGCGGCGGTCGCCGGAGTTGGTGACGTCCACCGGGAGCATGACCAGCGCGGTGGTGCCGCCGGAGTCGCTGGGGCGCAGCTGGATCCGGATGCCGTGGCGCAGCGACAGGCGACCGACCACGAAGAGGCCCATGCGGCGGGAGACCGAGACGTCCACCGTCGGCGGGTTGGCCAGACGCTCGTTGATCTCCGCCAGGTCGTCGGGGGAGAGGCCGATGCCGGTGTCGTGGATCTCGATCAGCACCCGGCCGTCCGGCAGCGCGTGACCGGTGACCCGGACCCGGGTCTGCGGGCTGGAGAACGAGGTCGCGTTCTCCAGCAGCTCGGCGAGCAGGTGGACGAGGTCGTTGACGACCCGGCCGGCGACCTCGGCCGAGGGCACGGAGGCCAGTTCGATGCGCTCGTACTGCTCCACCTCGGAGGCGGCGGCGCGCAGCACGTCGACCAGCGGGACCGGGCGGGTCCACCGGCGACCGGGGTCCTCACCCGCGAGGACCAGCAGGTTCTCACCGTTGCGGCGCATGCGGGTGGCGAGGTGGTCCAGCTTGAAGAGGCTGGCCAGCTGGTCCGGGTCGGCCTCGCGGCTCTCCAGCTCGGAGATCAGCGAGAGCTGGCGCTGGATCAGGCCCTGGCTGCGGCGCGACAGGTTGGTGAACATCGAGTTGATGTTGCCTCGCAGCAGCGCCTGCTCGGCGGCCAGGCGGACCGCCTCGCTGTGCACCATGTCGAAGGCGTGCGCCACGTGGCCGATCTCGTCGGTCGAGTCGACGCCGACCGGCTCGACCGTGACGTCGACGTCGTGCGGGTCGGCCTCGGAGAGCGTCTTGACCAGCTCGGGCAGCCGCCGCTCGGCGACGTCCTCGGCCGCGGTCTGCAGCTTGGTCAGCGAGCGCACCATCGAGCGGGCCACCAGGGCGGCGCCGAGGACGGCGAAGAGCAGCACCAGCGCGACCACGACACCGTTGACGATGGCGTCGTTGTCGGCGGCCGACTGCAGCGACTGGGCCTTGCCCTTGAGCTCGTCCAGCAGCTGGTTCTCGATCGCCCGCTCGTTGGTGATGCGGACGCTGGACTGGTCGTACCAGTCCTTGTAGGAGCGCACGTCGGCCTGCTTGATGCCGTTGGCCTGCAGCACCTGGGTGGCGAACCGGTCGGAGAGGTTGATCTCCGGGTTGTACGCGAGCCGGGCGAGCAGCTTCTGGGCGTCGGCGAAGCCGTAGATCGAGTTGAAGTTGGTGGCCGCGTTCTCGTACGCGGTGCGCAGACGGAAACCGAAGCTCTGGTCCGAGGGGCTCAGGTCGGCGCCGCCGGGACGGGCCAGCGCGGCGCTGATCAGCGCGCGCTGCATCGAGCTGCTCTCCTTCTCGGTGGAGAACTGCTGCAGCGCTCGGGTGGCCTTGACCAGGTCCGGGTTGGAGGACGCCAGCGCGATGTCCTGGCTGATCGAGAGCAGGTCCTTGATGATCGTGTCGTACGACGCGACCGTGGCCTCGATGTTGTCCGGCTGGGTGTACGCGTTGTTGCGGAACTGCGAGAGCAGCTCCATGTCCTTGCGCACCTGCATGAGCAGCGAGTTGCCGCCGGACAGGTCCAGGTTGTCGAACGAGTCGGCACGGGCGTTGTAGGCCTTGCTGACGTCGTCGGTGGTCTTGCGCGCGGCGGTGACCTCGTCGTCCTGCTGGCCCGGGAACTTGGTCAGCGGGCCGGCGCTGACGTCGCGCTCGGTCTCCAGCGCGTCGGCCAGCGCGGTGGCCTTCACCGCCAGGTCGCTCAGGTTGGCCATCTGGGCCAGCTGCTGCGAGCTCTGCATCGAGGTGTTGATGCGCAGGCCGCCGAAGACCAGCGCGACCACCACGGGGAGCAGCAGCAGCGCGATCAGGCGGGTGCGGATGCGCCAGTTGCGCATCCGCAGCCGGCCCAGACCGGTGGCCCGGCGCCTGGTCAGTGAACTGCGCAACCGTGCCCGGCGGCTCGCGTCGCCCTGGTCCGGCGTGACGGTGTCGCCCTCGGGCGCCCCGTTGCTGAGCCGGTCGCCCGTGGCGGGGTCCGGCTCCGACTGGTGGGGGGCACCGAGGGGCTCGGTCGCCGGAGCGCTGCCTGCGGCGCCGCTACCCCTTTTGAAACGTCCCTGCACTGGCGTCGCAACCTCTGGACCGGGCGCCCCTCCGCGTCGCCGCGGACGGAGCGGTGTCGAGTTCGATTTCGGCACACCCGGCTGATCCGGGAATGCACACGTGCCGCCGTGGGTAGCCCCTGTGCACCGCACTGGTGCCCGGGCGGTCGTTCGACGCGGTGCGGGGCGGCGGCGGTGCCAAGGAGGGTTCTCCTCCGGCGGTTCGTGGCATTCCAGCACAGCGTGGGAACTCCAACAAGGGGCAGGGGTGCGGCCGGTGCTGTGCTACCGACCGCGCGCAGCACCTCACGGACGGTGCGACATGGGGCGCGAATACGGCGCTTTTCGGACACTTGGCCACCGAGCGTCCGGAACTCACCCCTCTGGCGTGTTCCCGATATGCCTCGTCCGTCCGGTTTGTCGGAATTTACTTCTTGGGTGAAATATCCCGATTGCGGCCTCCGCCCGGGAAATTGTGAGCAAACTCACAGGCCAATGTGTAGCTTTGGTCACGGTCTCTGTGAAATGCGGTCCCTACCCTGGCTCGTTGTACAGAGCCCCCCTTTCACGACGACACCGAGGTGTAGAAGCGATGTCCCAGACGCCGGCCAAGTCGGTCACCAGGTCCACGCTCGGCTCCCGCTCGACCGCGAACCCGCGCCGGACGACCCTGGCCTCGCTGGAGGACTTCAGCCAGCTGCCCGGTGCCCGCACCGCCACGGAGCAGGTCGAGTACGCCGAGGAGCTGCCGCGCAGCACCGCCAACCCGCGGCGCACCCGCCTGATGACGCTGCCGGAGCAGCAGCAGGCCTGATCGTCGCGCGGCCCGGACGGCCGCGGACCGCGTGGGGCGCCGTCACCACTGGTGGCGGCGCCCCTCGCGTGTGACCCGGGCGATAGCCTGGAGCCCAAACGACCCCGGACCGGAAAGGTCGCGCAGCGTGCGTATTGCCAGGTTCTCTGTCCTTGAGGGGAGCGCCGCTGCCGGCAGCGTCTCCTTCGGCGTGGTCGAGGGGGACCCGACCCGACCCGACTCGCTGGTGCTGCACGCCATGGCCGGCCACCCGTTCGGCACCCCCCAACTGACCGGCGAGACCTACCGCTGGAACCAGGTGCGGCTGCTCACCCCGATGCTGCCCTCCAAGATCGTCGCGGTCGGGCGCAACTACGCCGCCCACGCGGCCGAGCTGGGCAACGAGGTGCCCGCGGTGCCGCTCACCTTCTTCAAGCCCTCCACCGCGGTGATCGGCCCGACCGAGTCGATCGCCTACCCGCCCTTCTCCTCGGACGTGCAGCACGAGGCGGAGCTGGCCGTGGTGATCGGCCGGATGTGCCGCGAGGTGCCGGTGGACCGGGTCCCCGAGGTGGTCTTCGGCTACACCTGCGCCAACGACGTGACCGCCCGGGACGTGCAGCAGCGCGAGGGCCAGTGGGCCCGCGCCAAGGGCTTCGACACCTCCTGCCCGCTCGGGCCGTGGATCGAGACCGAGCTGGACCCGTCCGACCTGGCGATCACCTGCACGGTCAACGGCGAGCTGCGCCAGACCGGCCGCAGCTCGCTGATGCTGCGCGGCGTCCCGGAGCTCGTCGCGCACATCTCCGAGGCCATGACGCTGCTCCCGGGCGACGTCATCCTCACCGGCACCCCCGCGGGTGTCGGCCCCCTGAACGTCGGCGACGAGGTCGCCGTCTCCATCGAAGGCATCGGCACTCTCGCCAACAAGGTGATCAAGCGTGGCTAACGAGCAGCACACTGGCGGCTCCACCGCGGACCCGGCCGTCCGGGTCCGCTTCTGTCCCTCCCCGACCGGCAACCCGCACGTCGGCCTGGTCCGCACCGCCCTCTTCAACTGGGCCTTCGCCCGGCACAACGGCGGCACCCTGGTGTTCCGGATCGAGGACACCGACGCGGCCCGCGACTCCGAGGAGTCGTACAACCAGCTGCTGGACGCGATGCGCTGGCTGGGCTTCGACTGGGACGAGGGTCCCGAGGTCGGCGGCCCGCACGCGCCGTACCGGCAGTCCCAGCGGATGGACGTCTACGCCGACGTGGCCCGCCGGCTGCACGAGGCCGGCCACGCCTACGAGTGCTTCTGCAGCACCGAGGAGCTGGACGCGCGCCGCGAGGCGGCCCGCGCCAACGGCCTGCCGTCCGGCTACGACGGTCTGTGCCGCACCCTGACCGACGAGCAGAAGGCGGTCTACCGCGCCGAGGGCCGGCAGCCGATCCTGCGCTTCCGGATGCCCGACCGGACGATCGTCTTCGAGGACCTGGTCCGCGGCACGCTCAGCTTCGAGCCGAAGGACGTGCCGGACTACGGCCTGGTCCGGGCCAACGGCGCCCCGCTGTACACCCTGGTCAACCCGGTGGACGACGCCCTGATGGGCATCACCCACGTGCTGCGCGGCGAGGACCTGCTCTCCTCGACCCCGCGTCAGATCGCGCTGTACGCGGCGCTGGCCGAGATCGGCGTCGGCAGCGGCACCACGCCGCGGTTCGGCCACCTGCCGTACGTGATGGGCGAGGGCAACAAGAAGCTCTCCAAGCGCGACCCGCAGGCCAGCCTGAACCTCTACCGGGAGCGCGGCTTCCTGCCCGAGGGCCTGCTCAACTACCTCGCGCTGCTGGGCTGGTCGCTCTCCGAGGACCGCGACCGGTTCTCCATGGACGAGCTGGTGGCGGCCTTCGACATCGGCAAGGTGAACGCCAACCCGGCCCGCTTCGACCTGAAGAAGTGCGAGTCGATCAACGCGGACCACCTGCGGATGCTGGCGCCGGAGGACTTCGTCCAGCGCCTGGTCCCGTACCTGCAGGCGCCCGGCCTGCTGCCGGCCGAGCCCGACGCGGCTCAGCTGGAGCTGCTGCGCAAGGCCGCCCCGCTCACCCAGGAGCGCATGGTGGTGCTCTCCGAGGTGGTCGACATGCTCGGCTTCCTGTTCGTCGACCCGGCCGCGTTCGCGCTGAACCCGGAGGACGCGGCCAAGGTGCTGACCGCCGACGCCCGGCCGGTGCTGGAGGCCAGCATCAAGGCGCTGGAGGAGCTGGCGGACTTCGGTCCGGAGCCGATCCAGGCCACGCTGCGCGAGGCGCTGGTGGAGGGCCTGGGCATCAAGCCCAAGTTCGCCTTCACGCCGCTGCGGGTGGCCGTCACCGGCCGCCGGATCTCGCCGCCGCTCTTCGAGTCGATGGAGCTGCTCGGCCGCCCCGAGACGCTGCGCCGCCTCACCCTGGCACTGGCGGCCCTGCCGGCCGCCTGAGCCGCCCCGGGCCTGGTCACCGCGCCCCCGCGTGACCAGGCCCGCCGGGCCCGCCCGGCCTGCCTGCGGTTATCGATTTTGGAGCGGGGCCACGCGTCGGGTAATGTTCTTTCTGCGCCGCCCGGGAGGGAACGGAGAGGAACCAGAAGCCTCACCGAGACCCACCACGCGGAGCACGGCGCGATCATCGAGCAAGACCCCGCAGGGGGTTGCGTTCTGATGGGGTATGGTGTAATTGGCAGCACGACTGATTCTGGTTCAGTTAGTCTAGGTTCGAGTCCTGGTACCCCAGCGCAGTACCGCAGTTCAGTAGTACCGCAAGCCCCCGTTGTGTAGCGGCCTAGCACGCTGCCCTCTCACGGCAGTAGCGCCGGTTCGAATCCGGTCGGGGGTACGCAATGCAGGGTGTTGGCGACAACACATCAATTGCATAGCAGGAGCCCCCGTTGTGTAGCGGCCTAGCACGCTGCCCTCTCACGGCAGTAGCGCCGGTTCGAATCCGGTCGGGGGTACCAGATCCTTCATCAGTCACCATCCGGACGCACCCTCCCCGAGGGGCCGGGTCCCGGAGGCGACGAAGCTGGATCACCAAGTTTGCCCCCGTTGTGTAGCGGCCTAGCACGCTGCCCTCTCACGGCAGTAGCGCCGGTTCGAATCCGGTCGGGGGTACGAGCAGGTCAGCCGGTGGAGCCCAGGCAACTGGAGCCATCGGCTGATTGCTGTGGGGTATGGTGTAATTGGCAGCACGAGTGATTCTGGTTCATTTAGTCTAGGTTCGAGTCCTGGTACCCCAGCCACCAGCAAGGCAAGCCTCCGGTCCGTCCGGGGGCTTTCTGCTTTTCCCGGCCCGTTCCCGCCCGGCCGGAGAATGCCCCGGGACATGCCCGCGGCGGCGCTCGAAGGGCCGCGCACCGGATGTCGGTGCGCGGCCCCGTGGTGCGGTCGGACGATCGGCTCAGCCGCGGCGCAGCGCGTCGGTGAGCCGGTTGGCGGCCTCGATGATGGCCTGGGCGTGCAGCCGGCCCGGGTGGCGGGTGAGGCGCTCGATCGGCCCGGAGACCGAGACGGCGGCCACCACGCGGTTGGAGGGCCCGCGCACGGGCGCGGAGACCGAGGCCACGCCCGGCTCCCGCTCGCCGATCGACTGGGCCCAGCCGCGGCGGCGCACGCCGCTCAGCGCGGTGGCGGTGAACCGGGCGCCCTGCAGGCCGCGGTGCAGCCGCTCGGGCTCCTCCCAGGCGAGCAGCACCTGGGCCGCGGAGCCGGCCTTCATCGGCAGCGTGGAGCCGACCGGGACGGTGTCCCGCAGGCCGGAGAGCCGCTCGGCGGCGGCCACGCAGATCCGCATCTCGCCCTGGCGGCGGTAGAGCTGGGCGCTCTCCCCGGTGACGTCGCGCAGGTGGGTCAGGACCGGGCCCGCGGTGGCGAGCAGCCGGTCCTCGCCCGCGGCGGCGGAGAGCTCGGCGAGTCGGGGGCCGAGGATGAACCGGCCCTGCATGTCCCTGGTGACCAGGCGGTGGTGTTCGAGTGCGACGGCGAGTCGGTGGGCGGTGGGCCGCGCCAGGCCGGTGGCGGCGACCAGCCCCGCCAACGTGGCGGGGCCCGACTCCAGTGCGCTCAGCACCAGAGCGGCCTTGTCGAGAACGCCGACGCCGCTAGAGTTGTCCATACGCCGATACTGCAGTCTCAGTGGGCGAGACGCAAGTTCAATCTTCGGGGAAACCCGGCACCCTGGGTGGAGAAGCCCGGGAGAACCCCGGGAAAACGGGCACCCCACGACCACGATCAGGCCGGCAGAGCGGCCGGCTGGAGGGAACGCGATGGGACGGACACTGGCAGAGAAGGTCTGGGACGACCACGTCGTCCGGCGCGCCGAGGGCGAGCCCGACCTGCTCTACATCGACCTGCACCTGTTGCACGAGGTCACCAGCCCGCAGGCCTTCGACGGTCTCCGGCTGGCCGGTCGCCCGGTCCGCCGGACCGATCTGACGATCGCGACCGAGGACCACAACACGCCGACCCTCGACATCGACAAGCCGATCGCCGACCCGGTGTCCAAGGTGCAGCTGGAGACCCTGCGCCGCAACGCCGCCGAGTTCGGGGTCCGGATCCACTCGCTGGGCGACGTGGAGCAGGGCGTCGTCCACGTGGTGGGCCCGCAGCTGGGACTGACCCAGCCCGGCATGACCGTGGTCTGCGGCGACTCCCACACCTCCACCCACGGCGCCTTCGGCGCGCTGGCCTTCGGCATCGGCACCAGCCAGGTCGAGCACGTGCTGGCCACCCAGACGCTGCCGCTGGCCCCGTTCAAGACCATGGCGATCACGGTCGAGGGCGAGCTGCCCGAGGGCGTCACCGCCAAGGACCTGATCCTGGCGATCATCACCAAGATCGGCACCGGCGGCGGCCAGGGCTACGTCCTGGAGTACCGCGGTTCGGCGATCCGGAGCCTGTCCATGGAGGCCCGGATGACCATCTGCAACATGTCGATCGAGGCGGGCGCCCGGGCCGGCATGATCGCCCCGGACCGGACCACCTTCGACTACCTGCAGGGCCGTCCGCACGCCCCGCAGGGCGAGGACTGGGACGCGGCCGTCGCCTACTGGTCGACCCTGGCCACCGACGAGGACGCGGTGTTCGACGCCGAGGTCTTCATCGACGCGAACGCGCTGACCCCGTTCGTCACCTGGGGCACCAACCCGGGCCAGGGCGCGCCGCTCGGCGCCTCGGTGCCGGACCCGGCCTCGTTCGAGGACCCGCAGGAGCGGATCGCCGCCGAGAACGCGCTGGCGTACATGGGCCTGGAGGCCGGCACCCCGCTGCGCGAGGTGAAGGTCGACGCGGTCTTCGTCGGCTCCTGCACCAACGGCCGGATCGAGGACCTGCGGGCCGCCGCGGCCGTCCTGGACGGCCGCCAGGTCGCCGACGGGGTGCGGATGCTGGTCGTCCCCGGCTCGGTGCGGGTCGCCCTGCAGGCGGTCGAGGAGGGCCTGGACAAGGTCTTCACCGCCGCCGGCGCCGAGTGGCGCCACGCGGGCTGCTCGATGTGCCTGGGCATGAACCCCGACCAGCTGGCCCCCGGCGAGCGCTGCGCCTCCACCTCGAACCGCAACTTCGAGGGCCGCCAGGGCAAGGGCGGCCGCACCCACCTGGTCTCCCCGCAGGTCGCCGCCGCCACCGCGGTGCTGGGCCACCTGGCCTCGCCCGCCGACCTGTCGACCGCCAACGTTCCCGTGGAGGCCTGAGCCATGGAGAAGTTCACCACCCACACCGGTCGGGCCGTCCCGCTGCGCCGCAGCAATGTGGACACGGACCAGATCATCCCCGCCCATTGGCTCAAGAAGGTCACCCGGTCGGGTTTCGAGGACGGTCTGTTCGAAGCCTGGCGCAAGGACGAGTCGTTCATCCTGAACCGGCCCGAGCGGCGGGGGGCGACCATCCTGGTGGCCGGACCTGAGTTCGGTACCGGATCGTCCCGCGAGCACGCGGTCTGGGCGCTGCAGAACTACGGCTTCCAGGCCGTCATCTCCTCGCGGTTCGCCGATATCTTCCGCGGCAACTCGCTGAAGAACGGCCTGCTGACGGTGGTGCTGCCGCAGCAGACGGTGGATCAGCTCTGGGCGCTGACCGAGGCCGACCCGAACGCCGAGATCACCGTGGACCTGGAGGCGCGCGAGGTGCGCGCCGAGGGCGTGGTGGCTCCGTTCGAACTGGACGAGAACCTGCGTTGGCGCCTGCTCAACGGGCTGGACGACATCAGCATCACGCTGCAGAACGCGGACGACATCGACGCGTTCGAAGCCCGTCGGCCCTCGTTCAAGCCCCGGACGCAGCCGGTCGCCTGACCCCGGCGCATTCCGAAGGCCCGTTCCCGCGACGCGGGGGCGGGCCTTCATCCGTTGCGGGGGGCAGTTCACTCCTGACTGGGTGTGAGGATCTGCCATCAGCTGTGGTGGACAAGGACAACGTGATTTGTCGGAAGACGGGCCCCGCGCGTCGCAACTCTGAGTAGATGGCACAATCTAGGCATGCACCGGCACCATGAACCTCCGTACGCGGGCGGCGATCCCGCGTCGTCGGAGTTCACGGACCGGGAAGCCGGGAGTCGAATTGACGACCGGCCCGACGGCGATCCCGCGGCCGACCCGCTCGGCGAGGGATCGGACGACCCGGAAGTCGCGGCGCTCTATGCCCTTGTCGCAGAGCGGTTGAAGCTGGCTCACGCCCGCGTGCGCGCGCTGCACGCGTCGGCGGAGGCAAAGACCGCCCTCACCCGGCAGCTGTTGATCGTCACCGAGACCGCCAAGCGCGATCTCCCGGAGGCGGCGCGGCGGTTGAGTCGCTTTGTGCAGGAGCTCGACGAGGGGCATCCGCCCCTCGGCTGAGGTCGCAGACGCGCAAATCCATTGCGACACTAGGGTGATTCGCGCGTTTGGTAATTGAAAGTCCGCAAATACATGCCTAACGTGCGAATTGAACGGATGGAATCATCCGGCGCCCGTTTCTGAAGGGGAAGACGTGAACAAGGCTCAGCTTGTCGAAGCGGTGGCCGAGCAGCTGGGTGGTCGCAAGGCTGCCGCAGAGGCCGTCGACGCAGTGCTCGACACCATGGTGCGTGCCGTCGTGGCCGGTGACCGGGTCTCGGTCACCGGGTTCGGCACCTTCGAGAAGGTGGAGCGCTCCGCGCGCTTCGCCCGCAACCCGCAGACCGGCGAGCGGGTCAAGGTCAAGAAGACCTCGGTGCCCCGCTTCCGTCCCGGCCAGGGCTTCAAGGACCTGGTCAGCGGCAGCAAGAAGCTGCCGAAGGACGGCCCCTCGGTGAAGAAGGCCCCCAAGGGCTCGCTCACCCCGGGCAAGTCGGGTGTCGCCGCCACCGCCGCCGCCAAGCGGGCCGCCACCAAGCGGGCCGCCGCTGCGGCCGCCGAGGCCCCCGCCAAGAAGGCCGCCGCGAAGAAGGCGACCACCACCGCGAAGAAGGCGGCCACCACCGCCAAGACCACGGCGGCCAAGACCACCGCGGCCAAGAAGGCGACCACCACCGCGAAGAAGGCGGCCACCACCGCCAAGACCACCGCGGCCAAGAAGACCACCACGGCCAAGGCGACCGCCGCCAAGACCACGGCGGCCAAGAAGACCGCTCCGGCGAAGAAGACCACCACCCGCAAGACCACGGCCCGCAAGACCGCCGCGAAGTAATCGCGCGGCCGCACCGGCCAACTGGTGGTCCGTCAGGACCGAAGCACGTCGCCGCGGCGGCCCGCTCCCCGATCACCCGGGGGCGGGCCGCCGCGGCGTTCGCGTGCGGGGCGGGCCCGCTGAGGCGGGATCGGCTGACCCGGCCTCAGGCCTCAGTCCTCGGCGGGGTCCGGGAAGGTCTGCAGGGTGACGAAGACCACCCGGCGCTGCCCGCCCTCGCCGGACACCCGGATCCGCACCCGCTGACCCGGTCGGAGCAGCCGCAGCCCACCGGCGTCGAAGGCGGCCGCGTCGAACGGCACCGGGGTGCCGTCGTCGAGGAGGACCGAGCCCTCGTGGGTGGCGGGGTCGAAGGTGAACGCGGTGGCCTGCATGGGCCTCAGCATAGGACGCGCGCGGCCGCCCCGAGGAGGCGCCTGGACCCGTGCGGCCGCGGCCGCACGGGTGTGCGGGCCGACCCCGAGCGCCAGCGCGTCCGCCAGGTCCGCGCCGGTGTCCACGTCCCGGCGCACCGAGGGCACGTCGGCCAGGACGAGTTCGCGGGCCCCGCCGGCCTCGTGCCGCTGTCGGGAGGCGCCGCCGAAGGCCGGTGCCAGCGCCCGGCCGCCGTCGACGGCCAGCAGCGTGGTGCCGGACCCCGGAGCGTCGGCCAGGAACGCCCGCCCGGCGCCCGCGGCGGCGGCCAGCACCCGGGTCAGCTCCGCGGTCCGCAGCGCCGGCAGGTCGGCCGACAGCGCGGCCAGGGGCGTGCCGGGGCGCAGCCGCCGCGCGTGCGCGGCGCCGTGCGACAGTGCGGGGTTGAGCCCGCCGCCCGGTTCGTCGGGCACCAGCACGGCGCCCAGGGCGGCCAACCGCTCGCCGGCCTCCGGGTCCTGGGAGACCACCAGGACCTGGGCCACCAGCGGGCTGGCCAGCGCGGCGGCCACCGTGTCCAGCGCGAAGGCCAGCGCGAACTCGCCGCGACGCGCCCCGGCGAACGGCGCCAGCCGGCTCTTGGCCCGGGCCAGCGGCTTCACCGGCACGACCAGGCTCCAGGTGTCGTGCGGGGGGCGTACGGTGTGCTGGGTCATCGGCGCCATTCTCCCGCCGGGCCGTCCGGCTCCGCCAGGGTGCCCCCGTGCGAGGATGACCCGCGACTGCTTTCTCGCGCACCGCGTCCGCGCGCGCGAATCCCGCGCCCACACCGCGGCACCCCACGTGCCGCAGCACACGAGGAGGACCTGGGGTGGCCCGCCGCTCGTACGCCTTCGGCAACGCCGACTACGGGATCTGGTACCGCTTCGCCGCGGTGCTGGTGAAGCCGGTGAACGCCGCGCTGGCCAAGCCGGAGTGGCACGGCTGGGAGCACCTCCCCAAGGAGGGCGGCTTCCTGGTGGCGGTGAACCACAACTCGGTGATCGACCCGGTGCTGTACGCCCACTGGCAGTACAACAGCGGCCGGCCGCCGCGGATCCTGGGCAAGTCCTCGCTGTTCAAGGTGCCGTTCATCGGCTTCATGCTGCGCAAGACCGGCCAGATCCCGGTCTACCGCGACAGCACCGACGCCGCGCAGGCGTTCCGGGCCGCGATCGCCGCGATCGAGAACGGCCAGGCGGTCCAGTTCTACCCGGAGGGGACCATCACCCGGGACCCGCAGCTGTGGCCGATGGAGGGCAAGAGCGGGGCGGCCCGGGTGGCGCTGATGACCGGTGCGCCGGTGATCCCGGTGGCGCACTGGGGCGCCCACGAGATCATCCCGCCGTACGGCAAGGGCCTGGGCGGGAAGCCGGCCAAGGTGAGCCTGTTCCCGCGCAAGAAGGTCGTCGTGTCGGCCGGCCCGCCGGTGGACCTGAGCCGCTTCCAGGGGCAGGAGATCACCGCGCAGGTGCTCCGCGAGGCCACCGAGGAGATCATGGCCGCGATCACCTCGGTGCTGGAGGAGATCCGCGGCGAGAAGGCCCCCGCCGAGCGCTACGACCTGCGCCGGGCGCGGGCCGAGCAGGCCGCCGCCCAGCAGGCCGGGTCGGCCGCGCCGGTCGGGGAGCCCGGGGCCGAGAAGACCGGGGAGGAGTCCCGATGACCCGCTGCGCCGTCTTCGGCACCGGCTCCTGGGGCACCCCGTTCGCCATGATCCTGGCCGACGCCGGGTGCGAGGTGGCGCTCTGGGGCCGCCGCAAGGAGCTGGTGGAGACCATCGCCGCCACCCGCACCAACCCCGAGTACCTGCCCGGGATCGTGCTGCCCGACGCGGTCCGGCCGACCGCCGACGCGGCCACCGCGCTGGCCGGCGCCGACTTCGCGGTGCTCGCGGTGCCGTCCCAGACGCTGCGCGAGAACCTGGCCGCCTGGGCGCCGCTGATCGGCCCGCAGACCGTGCTGGTCTCGCTGATGAAGGGCATCGAGCTGGGCACCGCCAAGCGGATGACCGAGGTGATCCGGGAGGTCGCCGGGGTCGGCGAGGACCGGGTCGCGGTGGTCTCCGGACCCAACCTGGCGCCCGAGATCGCCAAGCGGCAGCCGGCCGCCAGCGTGGTGGCCTGCACCGACGAGCAGGTCGCCCGGCGGCTGCAGCAGGCCTGCCACACCCCGTACTTCCGTCCCTACACCAACACCGACGTGGTCGGCTGCGAGCTGGGCGGCGCGGTGAAGAACGTGATCGGCCTGGCGGTCGGGATGGCCGACGGGATGGGCCTGGGCGACAACACCAAGGCCACCCTGATGACCCGTGGGCTGGCCGAGATCACCCGGTTGGGGGTGGCGCTGGGCGCCGACCCGCTGACCTTCGCGGGCCTGGCCGGCATGGGCGACCTGGTGGCCACCTGCTCCTCGCCGCTCTCCCGCAACCACACCTTCGGCGTCAACCTGGGCCGGGGCATGACGCTGGAGCAGACCATCGCGGCCACCAGGCAGACCGCGGAGGGCGTGAAGTCCTGCGAGTCGGTGCTCGACCTGGCCCGGCGCAACGGCGTCGAGATGCCGATCGTCGAGGCGGTGGTGGACGTGGTGCACAACGGCCGCCCGACGCAGGCGGTGCTCAAGGACCTGATGGCCCGTGCGGCCAAGCCCGAGCGGCGCTGACCGGGAACCGCGGGTCCGTGGAACCGAACGGTTCGCACGGTAGTCTCCCTCTCGATATGAGCAACGAACCGACCTCCCCGAACCAGGCGGCCAAGCCGCGCGTGGCCATCGTCTTCGGCGGCCGCTCCTCCGAGCACGGTGTCTCGGTCGTCACCGCGGCCAGCGTGCTGCGCTCGATCGACCGGACCAAGTACGAGGTGCTGCCGGTCGGCATCACCCACGAGGGCCGCTGGGCCCTGGTCAGCGACGAGCCGAGCCGGATGGCGATCACCGACGGCCGGATGCCGGACGTCGACCAGGTCGCCGACTCCGCCGAGGGCCAGCTGGCGCTGCCCGCCAGCCCCGCCTCCCGCGAGGTGGTCTGGAGCGAGCCCGGCGCCGCGCCCAAGGTGCTCGGCGAGGTGGACGTGGTGCTGCCGCTGCTGCACGGCCCGTGGGGCGAGGACGGCACCGTCCAGGGCCTGCTGGAGCTGTCCGGGGTGCCGTACGTCGGCTCCGGCGTGCTGGCCAGCGCGGTCGGGATGGACAAGGAGTACACCAAGCGGGTGCTGGAGTCCTTCGGGCTCGGCGTCGGCCCGTACACCGTGGTCCGCCCGCGCGACTGGGAGAGCGCCGAAGGGCGCGAGCAGGCCCGGGAGCGGATCGCGGCGCTGGGCCTGCCGGTCTTCGTCAAGCCCTGCCGGGCCGGCTCCAGCATCGGGATCACCAAGGTCAAGGACGCGGCCGGGCTGGACGCGGCGATCGAGGAGGCCCGCCGGCACGACCCGAAGGTGATCGTCGAGGCGATGCTGGAGGGCCGCGAGATCGAGTGCGGCGTGCTGGAGTTCGAGGACGGTCCGCGGGCCAGCCTGCCGGCCGAGGTGCTGGTCGGCGAGGGCTTCGAGTTCTACGACTTCGAGGCCAAGTACATCGACTCCTCCGAGGTGCGGATCCCGGCCGAGCTGACCGACCCGGAGACCGCGGAGATCCGCCGCCAGGCGGTGGCCGCGTTCGAGGCGCTCAGCTGCGAGGGCCTGGCCCGGGTGGACTTCTTCCGGCTCACCGACGGCCGCTGGGTGATCAACGAGATCAACACCATGCCCGGCTTCACCCCGATCTCGGCCTACCCGAAGATGTGGGAGGCCACCGGCGTGCCCTACGCCGAGCTGATCGACCGGCTGCTGCAGGCGGCGCTGCGCCGCTCCACCGGCCTGCGCTGAGCGCCCGTCCGGGCGCCGGGGCAGCCCGCAGGCGCCGCACCCGCTCGGGTGCGGCGCCGGGCCGGGCACCTACAGGTGCACCACCGGACAGGTCAGCGTCCGGGTGATTCCCTCGACCTGCTGGATCTGGGCGACCACCAGCCGCCCCAGGTCGTCCACCGACGCCGCCTCGGCCCGCACGATCACGTCGTAGGGCCCGGTCACGTCCTCCGCCTGCACCACTCCGTCGATCTTGGAGATGGTTTCGGCGACGGCGCTGGCCTTGGCGACCTCGGTCTGGATCAGGATGTATGCCTGTACCACGGATGACCTCCCTGCGGCTGGGGGTGGCAGTCCTGAGGAGCAGCGGCACGGCCCGCACGGGGAACCGGGTGGCGGCGGGCGCGCCGCGAAGACTGGATCACCACGCTACCGCGCGGTTGCCCCGGGAGGGGAGACCCCGGGCGGGGCGGTGGGCGTACGCTTCGCGCGGGGCGCGCACGCGCGCGGAGCTCGGCGGCCCCGCGTCGGCACACTCGGAGAGGACGGCAGATGCAGGGGACCGTGGGCGAGCTCGGCGAGTTCGGACTCATCCGGGAGCTCACCGCCCGGTTGCCGCAGACCCCCGCGGTGGAACTCGGCCCCGGGGACGACGCGGCCGTGGTGTCCGCGCCGGACGGGCGGGTGGTGGCCACCACCGACGTGCTGATCGAGGGCCGGCACTTCCGCCGCGACTGGTCCACCGCCTACGACGTGGGCCGCAAGTCCGCCGCGCAGAACCTGGCCGACATCGCCGCGATGGGCGCCGTCCCCACCGCCCTGCTGCTCGGCCTGGTGGTCCCGGCCGACCTGCCCACCACATGGGCGACCGAGCTGATGGACGGGCTGCGCGACGAGTGCCAGGTGGCCGGCGCCGCCGTGGCCGGCGGCGACGTGGTGCGCGGCGAGACCATCACGCTGGCCATCACCGCCCTCGGCGACCTGCAGGGCCGTGCCCCGGTCACCCGCTCCGGCGCCCAGCCGGGCGACGTGGTGGCGGTGACCGGCTGGCTGGGCTGGTCGGCCGCCGGCCTGACCGTGCTGGCCCGCGGCTTCCGTTCGCCCCGCGCCTTCGTGGAGGCGCACCGGCGCCCGGAGCCGCCGTACCACGCCGGACCGGCCGGGGCGGAGCTGGGCGCCACCTCGATGATCGACGTGAGCGACGGGCTGGTGGCCGACCTCGGCCACGTCGCCGCCGCGAGCGGGGTGGACATCGACCTGAAGGCCGCCGACTTCGACGTGCCGGCCCAGATGGCCGACATCGGCCAGGCGGTCGGGGTGGACCCGCTGGTCTGGGTGCTCTCCGGCGGCGAGGACCACGCGATCGCCGCCACCTTCCCGGCCGGCGCGCAACTGCCGGCCCGCTGGCGGGTGGTCGGCACGGTGACCGGCGCGAGTCGACCAGGTGCCAAGGGCAAGGTGACGGTGGACGGCGCGCCCTGGGATCGGACGGCCGGCTGGGACCACTTCGCCGAGTAGCCTGTGGCCCATGCGTATCGGCGTGCTGACCAGTGGTGGTGACTGTCCCGGCCTGAACGCGGTGATCCGCTCGGTGGTGCACCGGGGGCTGGACGTGCACGGGGACGAGATCCTCGGGATCGAGGACGGCTTCCTCGGGCTGATCGAGGGTCGGGCCCGGGTGATCGGCCACGACGACGTCACCGGTCTGCTCACCCTGGGCGGCACCGTGCTGGGCTCGGCCCGGGTGCAGCGCGAGCGGATCCGCTGGGCGGTGGAGCACGCCGAGGAGCTGGCCGGCCACCTCGGCATCGACGCGCTGATCGCGATCGGCGGCGAGGGCACGCTGACCGCCGCCAAGCTGTTCAGCGACGCCGGGCTGCCGGTGGTCGGAGTGCCCAAGACCATCGACAACGACATCGACGCCACCGACGTCACCTTCGGCTTCGACACCGCGGTGCACGTGGCCACCGAGGCGATCGACCGGCTGAAGACCACCGCCGAGTCGCACCAGCGGGTCATGGTGGTCGAGCTGATGGGCCGTCACACCGGCTGGATCACGCTGACCGCGGGGATGGCGGGCGGCGCGCACGGGATCCTGATCCCGGAGAAGCCGTTCGACATCGAGCAGGTCGCCCGGATGATCGAGGAGCGTTTCGACCGGGGCAAGAAGTTCGCCATCATCGCGGTGGCCGAGGGCGCGAAGCCGGCCGTCGGCACCATGCGGTTCGACCACGGCGGGGTGGACCAGTTCGGCCACCAGACCTTCGGCGGGATCGGCACCCGGCTGGCCCACGAGCTGGAGGACCTGCTCGGCAAGGAGGCCCGCCCGGTGATCCTCGGCCACACCCAGCGCGGCGGCACCCCCACCGCCCGGGACCGGGTGCTGGCCACCCGGTTCGGCTGGCACGCGGTGGAGGCCGTGCACAAGGGCGCCTTCGGGCACTTCACCGCGCTGCGCGGCAACGACATCCAGCTGGTCCCGGTGGCCGACGCGGTGACCCGGCTGAAGACCGTGCCGCCGGACCGCTGGGCGGAGTCGGAGGCCGTGCTCTGAGCCGCCCGGCCGGGACCGCTAGGTTGGTGCCCATGGCTCAGCAAGCACCCCCCCGCGTCCTGACCGTGGCCGGCTCCGACTCCGGCGGCGGCGCCGGCATCCAGGCCGACCTGAAGACCATGCTCGCGCTCGGCGTGCACGGGATGAGCGTGATCACCGCCGTCACCGCGCAGAACTCGCTCGGTGTCCAGGGCTACTGGGAGCTGCCGGCCGAGGCGGTGCGGGCCCAGTTCACCAGCGTGGTGGACGACATCGGGGTGCAGGCCGTGAAGACCGGCATGCTGGCCTCGATCGAGCTGGTGGAGACGGTGGCCGAGCTGCTCGGCGGGCTGTCCGCGCCGGTGGTGGTCGACCCGGTCGGGGTCTCCAAGCACGGCGACGCGCTGCTGGCCGCCGAGGCGGTGGCCACGGTGCGGGAGCGGCTGCTGCCGCGGGCCACGCTGGCCACCCCCAACCTGCACGAGGTGGCCCAGCTGACCGGGATCACCGTGCTGGAGGAGGGCGAGATGCGCCCGGCCGCCGACGCGCTGCTGGAGCTCGGGCCGCGCTGGGTCCTGGTCAAGGGCGGCCACCTGCCGGGCGAGGCGGCGGACCTGCTGGCCGGCCGGGACGGCGAGGAGTACTGGTACCGCAGCCCGCGCTACGACAACCGGCACACCCACGGCACCGGCTGCACGCTGGCCAGCGCGATCGCGGCCGAACTGGCCAAGGGCCTGGAGGTGCCGCAGGCGGTGGCGGCGGCCAAGGAGTACGTCACCGGGGCGATCCGCGGCGGCTTCGCGCTCGGCGGCGGGATCGGGCCGGTGGACCACGGCTGGAAGCTGCGCGGCTGAGCCGCGGGGCGGCCCCGGGCCGCCCCCGCCGGCGCCGGAATGCCGAAGAGCCGGTCCACCCCCTCAGGGATGGACCGGCTCCTCGGTAGAGGACCGGCGCACCGGTCTGCGCGTCAGCGCGAGACCTTACCGGCCTTGATGCACGAGGTGCACACGTTGAGCCGCTTCGGCGTCCGCCCGATCACAGCGCGCACCGTCTGGATGTTGGGGTTCCAACGACGGCGGGTACGGCGGTGCGAGTGGGAGATGTTGTTGCCGAAGCCCGGCCCCTTGCCGCAGACGTCGCAGTTGGCAGCCACAGGAGTCACTCCAAGACTTCAGAATCATTTACGTTCGAAAACCCCGGCTGATCCACCTGGGCCACTCGACGTGGACCTGATCGGGTCAAGGGGGAAGCCCGGGTTGTTCCGGGCAACCGGAGCAGCATACAACGACCGCTCCGGTCTCACGAAACTACCATGTCCGAGCGGTTGACCGCTGCGAGCGGCCCGCTCGCCCCGGCGCGCGGACAAGGTGCCCGGGCCCCGATAGCCTGCCCAGCAGGCCCCGCCCGTTCCCGTCGCGTTCACCTGGAGGAGACCCGGTGCTGGAGACGCTCGA
The DNA here is from genome assembly GCF_042741245.1 of Kitasatospora sp. NPDC058965. Lineage (NCBI taxonomy): Bacteria > Bacillati > Actinomycetota > Actinomycetes > Kitasatosporales > Streptomycetaceae > Kitasatospora > Kitasatospora sp. NPDC058965. Next base: position 17,695 of record NZ_JBHYKG010000047.1, on the reverse strand, counting down.
CGCCCCCGCCGTCCGCACCTGGTGCCGCCTCGCGCTGTCCGCACTCGGCCAGGCCCGCGAGGAGATCGACGCGCTGAACGTCTACCCGGTGCCGGACGGGGACACCGGGACCAACCTCTACCTGACCGTGGAGTCCGCCACCGCCGCCGTCGAGCGCTGCTTCGAGGCCGGCGCCGAGCCCGCGCTGCCCGCCACCGCGAAGGCGATGGCCACCGGGGCGCTGGTGGGGGCGCGCGGCAACTCCGGGGTGATCCTGGCCCAGCTGCTGCGCGGGGTGGCCGAGGTACTGGCCGAGCGGGGCGGCGGTCCCGAGGCGCTGCAGGCCGCGCTGACCAGGGGCGCCGAGTCCGCCTACCAGGCGGTCGCCGAGCCGGTCGAGGGCACCCTGCTGACGGTGGCCGCGCGGGCCGCCGAGAGCGCCGGGCAGGCCCCGGGCACCCTGGCCGAGGTGGCCGCCAGCGCGCACCGCAGCGCCCGCGGGGCGCTGCTGCGCACTCCCGAGCAGCTCTCGGTGCTGGCCCGGGCCGGGGTGGTGGACGCCGGCGGGCGCGGGCTGGTGGCGGTGCTCGGCGCGCTGGCCGACGCGGTGGCCGGACAGCAGCCGATGGGGCCGGTCGCGCTCGGCGAGGACCTGCCCGTGGCGCACGCCTCCTGCGAGGAGCCGGAGCGGCTGCCCGGCCACCCGGCCTTCGAGGTGATCTACCTGCTGGACGCCCCGCCGACCGCGCTGCCGGCCCTGCGCGAGTCGCTGGCGGCGCTCGGCGACTCACTGGTGATCGGCGGCGGCGACGGGCTGTGGAACGTCCACGTGCACGTCGACGACGCGGGGGCCGCCGTGGAGGCCGGCGTGGTGGCCGGGCGCCCGCACCAGATCCGGATCACCCACTTCGCCGAGGCCGCCGCCCGGGCCGGCCTGCGCCCCGGCCCGGCGGAGGCCCCGGCCGAGCGGGTGGTGCTCAGCGTGGTCACCGGGGCCGGCCTGGTCGAGCTGTGCCGCGAGGCGGGCGCCGCGGTGCTGGCCGCCGACCCGGACGCGCCGCCGTCCAGCGCCGAGCTGGCCGAGGCGGTCCGCCGGTGCGCGGCCCGGGAGGTGATCCTGCTGCTCAACGACCCCGAGCTGCGGGCCGGCGCCGGCGCCGCGGCCGACCAGCTGCGCGAGGAGGGGCTGCGGATCGCGGTGCTGCCCACCCGCTCCCCGGTGCAGGGCCTGGCCGCGCTCGCGGTGCACGAGGCGGGCCGGCGGTTCGACGAGGACGTGGTGGCGATGACCTCCGCGGCCGGCGCCACCCGGTACGCCGAGCTCGCGGTGGCCGAGGGGCAGTCCTGGACCATGGCCGGGGTCTGCCAGGCCGGCGACGTGCTCGGCCTGATCGACGGCGACGTGGCGGTGATCGGGCCCGGGATCGCCGAGACCGGCGCCGAGGTGCTCTCCCGGATGCTGGCGGCCGGCGGCGAGCTGGTCACCCTGGTGCTCGGCGAGGGCGCCGACCCGGAGCTGGCCGAGGTGCTGGTGGCGCACGCCCGGCGGCAGCGCCCGGAGGTGGACACCGTGGTCTTCGCCGGCGGCCAGGAGAGCGCGCCGCTGCTCATCGGCGTCGAGTAGCGGGCGCTGTCCCCTCCGTGGTGTTCCATTGGGTCTGATGGCTGCTCTCGACGAACCCCTGACCAAGCTGGTCGGCCCGCGCACCGCCAAGGCCCTGGCCGACGGCCTGAAGCTGCACACGGTCTCCGACCTGCTGCACCACTACCCGCGCCGGTACGCCGAGCGCGGCCAGCTGACCAGCCTGGACGAGCTGGAGGTGGACGAGCACGCCACCGTGCTGGCCCGGATCGAGAAGGTCACGCTGATCCCGTTCCGCGGCCGCAAGGGCGACCGGCTGGAGGTGATCGTCACCGACGGGCGGGCCCGGCTCACCCTGGTCTTCTTCAACCAGGGCTGGCGGCAGAAGGAGCTGCGCCCGGGCGCCCAGGGCCTGTTCGCCGGCAAGGTGGGCGTCTTCAACCGGACTCGCCAGCTGGCCTCGCCGGACTACCAGCTGCTGGACGAGGAGGAGGGCTCGGACGCCGCGGAGCAGTTCGCCGGCCGGCTGATCCCGGTCTACCCGGCCAGCGCCCAACTGCCCAGCTGGAAGTTGGCGCTGGCGGTGCAGACCGCGCTGGACAAGCACCTGTCCGACGTCGGCGAGCCGCTGCCCGCCGCGCTGCGCGCCGAGCGCGGCCTGAGTCCGCTGCCGGAGGCCCTGGAGCTGATCCACCGGCCCCGCAACCAGGCCGAGTTGGAGCGGGCCAAGGAGCGGCTGCGGTGGGACGAGGCGTTCGTGCTGCAGGTCGCGCTGGCCCAGCGCCGGGCCGCCGCCGCGGCCTCGCCGGCGGTGCCGCGGGCGCGGGTCGCGGGCGGGCTGCTGGACGCCTTCGACGCCAAGCTGCCGTTCACCCTGACGCAGGGCCAGCAGCGGGTCTGCGCCGACCTGTTCGCCGACCTGGCCACCGCGCACCCGATGCACCGGCTGCTGCAGGGCGAGGTCGGCTCCGGCAAGACCCTGGTGGCGCTGCGCGCGATGCTCGCCGTGGTGGACGCCGGCGGGCAGGCCGTGCTGCTGGCCCCCACCGAGGTGCTGGCCCAGCAGCACCACCGGTCGATCGTGGAGATGATGGGGGAGTTGGCCGAGGGCGGCATGCTCGGCGGCTCCGACCTGGGCACCAAGGTGGCGCTGCTGACCGGCTCGATGGGCACCGCGGCCCGCCGCCAGGCGCTGCTCGACATGGCCTGCGGCGACGCCGGGATCGCGATCGGCACCCACGCGCTGATCGAGGACAAGGTGCAGTTCCAGGACCTCGGCCTGGTCGTGGTGGACGAGCAGCACCGGTTCGGGGTGGAGCAGCGGGACGCGCTGCGGGCCAAGGGCGGCCAGCCGCCGCACCTGCTGGTGATGACCGCCACCCCGATCCCGCGCACGGTGGCGATGACGGTCTTCGGCGACCTGGAGACCTCGGTGCTGGACCAGCTGCCGGCCGGCCGCTCGCCGATCTCCACCCACGTGGTGCCGGCCCTGGAGAAGCCCAACTTCCTGGTGCGGGCCTGGGAGCGGGTCCGCGAGGAGGTGGCCAAGGGGCACCAGGCCTACGTGGTCTGCCCGCGGATCGGCGACGAGGAGGCGGAGAAGCCGAAGAAGCGCCGGGCGGCCGAGGAGGATCCGGAGGAGCCCGGCACGGACCGGGGCGCGGAGAGCGACGAGCGCCGCCCGCCGCTGAGCGTGGTGGAGACGGCGGAGCAGCTGGTCCGCGGCCCGCTGGCCGGGCTGCGGGTGGAGATCCTGCACGGCCGGCTGGCCCCGGAGGCCAAGGACGAGGTGATGCGCCGGTTCGCGGCCGGCCGGGTGGACGTGCTGGTCGCCACCACGGTGATCGAGGTCGGGGTGAACGTGCCCAACTCCACCGCGATGGTGATCATGGACGCCGACCGGTTCGGTGTCTCCCAGCTGCACCAGCTGCGCGGCCGGGTCGGCCGCGGCAGCGCGCCGGGCCTGTGCCTGCTGGTCAGCGAGATGCCGGCGGGCAGTGCCGCGCGGGCCCGGCTGGACGCGGTGGCGGCCACCCTGGACGGCTTCGAGCTGTCCCGGATCGACCTGGAGCAGCGCCGCGAGGGCGACGTGCTGGGCCAGGCCCAGTCCGGGGTGAAGTCCTCGCTCAAGGTGCTCTCGGTGCTGGAGGACGAGGAGGTGATCGCGGCCGCCCGCGAGGAGGCCGCCGCGCTGGTCGCCGCCGACCCGGAGCTGACGGAGCACCAGGAGCTGCGCGCGGAGCTGGCGGGCCTGCTCGACGCGGACCGCGCGGCCTACCTGGAGAAGGGCTGAGCGGGAGCCGTCCGGCGCCCCGGTTGTCAGTACCCCAAGAGAGAATGAAGGTGTTCAGGGCGCACCTCAAGGAGCGCTCCTGGCACGAGAATTGGGGGTCCTGTCATGGCATTCCGTCACCTCAACGAGCTCCCGCTGGGCGACAAGGTCTTCAGGGTCGAACTGGCCAGCGAGGACGACCGCGAAGTCACCCTCACCCTGACCGGCTGGCGCGAGGGCCACGCCGCCAGCCCACTGGCCTCCGGCCGGCTGCGCCTGCCGGTGGAGGACGTGGCCAACCTGCGGATCGCCCTGAACCGGGCGCTGCGGGCGCTGGCGATCGTGGCCGACGTCTCCGAGCCCATCCCCGACCGCGACGTGCTGCGCGAGCTCTACCCCGGCCACGGCGCCCCCTGGGTGCCGCAGCACGAGGAGGAGCTGACCCGGCGGTTCCACGAGGGCGAGACCGTCGCCCGGATAGCCGCCCGGTTCGGCCGCACGCCCGACTCCGTCCGGACCAAGCTGCGCGAGCTGGGCCACGACCCGCGCCGGCCCGAGTACTGCCCGCCCGACGGCTGCCTGTCCTGGTCCCGGTACGCCTCGCCGGCCCTGCTCGGCGCGGCGGCCGAGGAGTAGTCCGCGACCCCCGTCCCGCCAGGTGCCCCCTCCGGTCCGACCGGCAGGGGGCACCGCCGTATAGCGTGGTCGGGCAGCGAAGAGGCAGCGCAGAAGAGAGGCGGCCCACCCACCATGACCCGCGTGATCGCCGGGGCGGCCGGCGGCCGCCGACTGGCCGTACCGCCCGGCCGGGGCACCCGTCCCACCTCCGACAAGGCCCGGGAGGCGATGTTCTCCACCCTGGAGTCGCTGCGCGGCACGATGGCCGGGGCCCGGCTGCTGGACCTGTTCGCCGGCTCCGGTGCGGTGGGCCTGGAGGCGCTCTCCCGCGGCGCCGGGCACGTGCTGCTGGTGGAGGCGGACCAGGCGGCCGCCCGGGTGGTGCGGGCCAACGTGCAGACGGTCGCGCTGCCCGGCGCCGAGGTGCGGGCCGAGCGGGCCGAGCGGGTGGTCGCCGGAGCGCCCCCGCAGACCCCCTACGACCTGGTCTTCCTGGACCCGCCGTACGTGCTGCCGGACGCCGAGCTGCGCGAGATGCTGATCACACTCCGGGCCGGGGGCTGGATCACCGACGACGCACTCGTCACCGTGGAACGCAGCACCCGGGGCGGCGAATTCGGCTGGCCCGGGGGCTTCGAAGGACTCCGCTCGCGCCGTTACGGCGAGGGCACGCTCTGGTACGGACAGGCAGTCTGACCGTACCGGCCAGGACCACCCGCCGGGCCACCCACCGAAAAGGACACCACCCTCATGCGCCGCGCCGTCTGCCCGGGTTCGTTCGACCCGATCACCAACGGTCACCTCGACATCATCGAGCGGGCCTCGCAGCTCTACGACGTGGTGCACGTCGCGGTGCTGATCAACAAGAACAAGTCGGGCCTGTTCAGCGTGGACGAGCGGATCGCGCTGATCGAGGAGGTCTGCGAGCAGTACGGCAACGTGCAGGTGGAGTCCCACCACGGGCTGCTGGTGGACTTCTGCCGCGACCGCGGCATCCCGGCCATCGTCAAGGGCCTGCGCGCGGTCAGCGACTTCGACTACGAGCTGCAGATGGCGCAGATGAACCGCGGCCTGACCGGGGTGGAGACGCTCTTCGTGCCCACCTCGCCGACCTACAGCTTCCTCTCCTCCACGCTGGTCAAGGAGGTGGCCTCGTACGGCGGGGACGTCTCGCACCTGATCCCGCCCGCGGTGCACCAGCGGTTGATCGACCGGCTCGCCGAGCGAGCCGCCGGGTAGCTGGCGGCGGCAGCGGGATTCTGACGTACAGTCTGTATCCCCGCCTTGCGGTACTCACGGAAAGACAGAAGACCCGTGGACGTGCAGAACAGAGTCGACGACATCATCGCCGTGGTCGAGAACGCCCGAGCGATGCCGATGTCGGCCTCCTGTGTGGTCAACCGCGCCGAGCTGGTCGCGCTGCTGCGCGGCCTGCGCGAGGAGCTGCCGGCCGAGCTGGCCCAGGCCCAGTCCGTGATGGCCGACCACGAGCAGATGGTGGCCGGCGCCCGTGACGAGGCGGACCGGATCATCCAGGGTGCGCACGCCGAGCGCGGGTCGCTGATCTCCGACACCGAGGTGGTCCGCCGGGCTCAGGCCGAGGCGGACCGGATCCTCGCCGAGGCCCGGACCGAGGTCCAGGCCAAGCGCGAGGAGGCGGACGACTACGTCGACAGCAAGCTGGCCAACTTCGAGGTGGTGCTCACCAAGACGCTCGGCGCGGTCGGCCGCGGCCGGGACAAGCTGCGCGGCGAGGGCGGCTACGAGGCGGAGGACGGCGAGGAGTTCCAGCCGCACGCCACCCCCAGCCCCGAGGTGGACGAGTACGTCGACGCCAAGCTGGCCACCCTGCAGGCGGTGCTGAGCGGCACCCTGGAGGCGGTCGGCCGGGGCCGGGACAAGCTGCTCGGCAAGAAGCCGATCGACGAGCTGGCCGCCTACCTGGCCGCCGCCGACGAGGCGCAGCAGCTCAAGGACCGGGCCGAGGCGGTGGCGGCGGGCTTCGCCGACGGCGAGGAGGAGCGGCCCTGGTACCGCGAGGAGGAACCGGCCTGGCCGGAGCAGACCCCCGCGCAGGCCGGCTGGCAGGCCGCCCCGGGCGAGGTCGGTTACGACCACGGCTACCAGCAGCAGGGCCAGGAGTACCAGCAGCAGCCGGTCGCCTACCAGGACGCCTACGGCGGCGGCTACGACCCGAGCACCGGCCAGTACGCCGGCCACCCGGGCTACGAGGGCTACCCGCAGCCGCAGCAGGCCGACCCGTACGCGGCCGGCTACGGCTACCCGCAGGAGCAGCAGCACGGCTACCAGCCGGTGCCGCAGCAGCAGACCGGCTACCAGCAGGACTACGGCTACCACCAGCCGCAGCCCGCCCACCAGCCGCAGGCCGCCGCGCAGGCCGCGCTGGACGAGACCAGTTTCTTCGACACCAGCATGATCGACATGACCCGGCTGCGGGAGCTCGGCGGCCGTTGAGCGGGGCCGAAGTTGGGCCTGGGCCTGCTCTCGGGTAGTCTGACACCTCCGGCCTTGGGATGCCGACCGTTCGGCTGCCCGCGCACCGAGTGCACCGGGCGCCGGACCGCCCCCGCGATACAACCGTGCAGCGCAGCGATGCGCCCGCCGTCAGGAAGTCAGGAACCGTGAACCGCCTCGACCACCGCGACCCACTCGTGTTCGACACGCACGAGCTCGGCCGTCGCCCGGGCTCGATGCGCACGGTGGAACGGACCCTGCAGGCGCCCGAGGCGTTCGGCATCGAGGACGTGATCGGCGTCCCGGTGGGCAGCGAGATGGCGCTGGAGCTGCGGCTGGAGTCGGTGGTCGAGGGCGTCCTGATCACGGGCTCCGCCGAGGTGCACGTCGCCGGCGAGTGCGTGCGCTGCCTGGAGCCGGTCGAGGACGACCTCGACGTGGAGTTCCAGGAGCTGTACTACTACCCGGAGACCGACGAGCGCGGCCGGGTGTCCTCCCAGGACGAACTGTCCGAGGAGGACGAGGAAGAGACTTACCGGTTGGAGGGCGATTTCTTCGACCTCGAACCGGTGCTGCGTGACGCGGTGGTGCTCGCACTGCCGCTGCAGCCGGTGTGCCGGGAAGACTGCCTGGGCCTGTGCTCCGAGTGCGGGGCGCTGCTCAACGAGGACCCGGACCACCACCACGACGCCGCCGACCCCCGGTGGGCGGCTTTGCAGGGACTCTCCGCCGGCCACGGCGACGAGGGTGACGAGAACAGCGACACCCGTGAGGGTCTCGCCGAGAACCAGGAGAAGTAGCCGTGGCTGTTCCGAAGCGGAAGATGTCGCGCAGCAACACGCGCCACCGCCGTAGCAACTGGAAGGCGGTCGCTCCCGCGCTCGTCGCGTGCGACCGCTGCCACGAGCCGAAGCTCGCGCACATCGCGTGCCCGAGCTGCGGCACGTACAACCGTCGCCAGGTCCTCTCGGTCTGATCGGCGGGGTGCATCGATCGATGTCGGACGGTAACTCCTCCCGCAAGTCGTCTCCCGGCAACGGGGTGAAGGGCGGCGGGCCGGCCTCGACCGCATACGACGTCCTGGAAGGGCGCCTCGGGTACACACTCGAGCGCGCCCTTCTGGTACGTGCCCTGACGCACCGTTCATTCGCCTACGAGAACGGCGGACTGCCCACCAACGAGCGCCTGGAGTTCCTCGGCGACTCGGTGCTGGGCCTGGTCGTCACCGACACCCTCTACCGGATCCACCCGGACGTGCCCGAGGGCACGCTGGCCAAGCTGCGCGCCGCGGTGGTCAACTCCCGCGCGCTCGCCGAGGTGGGCCGCGGCCTGGAGCTGGGCGCCTTCATCCGGCTCGGCAAGGGCGAGGAGGGCACCGGCGGCCGCGACAAGTCCTCGATCCTGGCGGACACCGTCGAGGCCGTGATCGGGGCGATCTACCTCGACCAGGGCCTGGACTCGGCGACCGAGTTCGTGCACCGGCTGTTCGACCCGCTGATCGCGGAGTCCTCGCAGCTGGGCGCCGGCCTGGACTGGAAGACCAGCCTCCAGGAACTCACCGCCTCGGTGGGCATCGGCGTACCGGAGTACGTGGTCGAGGAGTCCGGTCCGGACCACGAGAAGACCTTCAACGCGGCGGCCAAGGTGGCCGGCGAGGCCTTCGGCAGCGGCACCGGCCGCTCCAAGAAGGAGGCCGAGCAGAAGGCCGCCGAGAGCGCCTGGCGCGCGATCAAGGCCAAGTACGGGGACAACCCCGCCGCGCCCGCCGCCTGAGGAGGCGCGCCGTGCCCGAACTCCCCGAAGTCGAGGTGGTCCGGCGCGGCCTGGCCTCCTGGGTGAGCGGCCGCACCGTCGCCGAGGTGCAGGTCCTGCACCCGCGCGCGGTGCGCCGGCAGACCGGCGGCGGGGTCGACTTCGCCGACCGGCTGACCGGTCGCACCCTGGGGGCCGCCGAGCGCCGCGGCAAGTACCTGTGGCTGCCGGCCGGCGAGGGCCTGGCGATGCTCGGCCACCTCGGGATGAGCGGGCAGCTGCTGGTGCAGGACCCGGCCACCCCCGACGAGACCCACCTGCGGGTGCGGCTGCGGTTCGCCGACGGCGGGCGCGAGCTGCGCTTCGTCGACCAGCGCACCTTCGGACACCTGGCGGTGGAGGAGACCGACCCCGCCGGGCTGCCGCTCTCGCTGGCGCACATCGCCCGCGACCCGCTGGACCCGCGCTTCGACGACGAGGCCTTCCTCGCCGCGCTGCGGGCCAAGCGGACCACGGTCAAGCGCGCGCTGCTCGACCAGTCGTTGATCAGCGGGGTCGGCAACATCTACGCGGACGAGGCGCTGTGGCGCTCCAAGCTGCACTACGACCGGCCGACCGGCACGCTGACCCGCCCGCTGGCCGCCGCGCTGCTGGCCAACGCCCGGGACGTGATGAACGCGGCGCTCGCCGTCGGCGGCACCAGCTTCGACAGCCTCTACGTCAACGTGAACGGCGAGAGCGGCTACTTCTCCCGCTCGCTGGACGCCTACGGCCGCGAGGGCGAGCCCTGCTACCGCTGCGGCACCCCGATCCGGCGGGCCGCCTGGATGAACCGGTCCAGCTACTTCTGCCCGCGCTGCCAGCGGGTGCCGCGCCAGCGCACCGACTGAGGCCCGCGGCCCGGCCGCCGGGCTCAGTGCGCCGCCGGCTCCGGTGACCTGGACTCCAGCTGCAGGGCGCCCTCGCCCTCCCCGTAGTGCGCCACCGCGACCGCGCCGGCCACCGCCAGCACGAAGCCGAGCAGGCCCAGCCAGGCCAGCCCGTCCCGGGTGGCGTCGCCCAGCCAGACCACGCCGACCACGCCCGGCACCACGGTCTCGCCGACCACCAGCGCGGCGGTGGCCCCGTTCACCGAGCCGATCTGCAGCGCGACGGTGTGCAGGTACATCCCGCCGATGCCGCCGACCAGGATCGCGTACAGCGCCGGGTCGCCGAGCAGCCGGCCCAGGTCGAAGGGGTCGACCCCGTCCAGGATCCGCACCCCGATGCCGAGCGCGCCGAAGCCGAGCCCGGAGAGCAGGCCGGCCACGATCGCGCCGCTGCGCCCGAGCCGGCGCACCAGCAGCGAGCCGCCGGCGATCAGCACCACCGAGATCAGCAGCAACCACCAGTGGGTCGCCATCGGGGTGGTCCCGGTGCCCTCCGGTCCGGCGGCCACCGCCAGCATCACCAGCGCGCCGCAGACCACGCCGATCGCGGCCCACTCCGGGCGCTTGAGCCGGATCCCGAGCAGCTTGATCGAGCAGACCGCGGTGATCACCAGGTTGGCGCTGATCACGGTCTGCGAGAGGAAGAGCGGCAGCAGGCGCGCGGAGAGCGCGCCGAGCAGGAAGCCGACGAAGTCCAGCACCGTGCCGAGCAGGAACTCCCAGGTGACCACGGCCTTGGCGGTGGAGCTCAGGCTCGGGCCGCCGTGCTCGGTGAGCTGGTCCGGTTCGGCGCGCTCGGCCTCCGCGCGGGCCGAGCGGCGCGAGCCGACGGCCTGCAGCACCGAGCCGACGCCGTAACAGGTGGAGGCGGCGACGGCGGTCACCAGGCCGATGATCACAGAGACTCCTGATCGGGTGGGTTGATCCCACTATGCCCTGTCGGCGGGGGTTCCCCGAACCCCGGCCGTCAGTCGACGCAGGGGATGCCGCCCATCTTCACGGCCGGGCCCTGCATCGGCAGGCCGACGGCCGGATCGGCCGGTCCGGAGGCGGACGGACCGGCCGGTCCGGCGCCGCCGGCGGGGGGCGGGGCGTACCCGGTGCCCAGGGTCACCTGGACGTGGCCGGCCCGCACCGCGGTGCCGGGGGAGGCGGTCACGCCGTAGCGGGCGGCGACCTGGTCGGCGGCGTCCTTCTCGCCGGCCCCGTAGGTCACCGTGGTCCTCGCCTGGTGCGGGCCCTGACCGGTCCGGCCCTCGGTGAAGCCCATGGCGACCAGCGACTTGAGCTCGTTGGCGGCCGCACCCGGGACGGCGGAGGTGTTGGTGACGTCCACCGTGCCGGTGGCCCTGGCCGCCGCCGGCGACTGCGCGGCGGGGCTGCTCGGCGCGGCCGGCGCGGCGGGGGCCGAGCCGTTCTCCACCGGGTCGCCGGACACCGGGGTCGGGTCGTGGCCGATCAGCTGCTGCACGATCCGCTTGATCTGCACCGGGTCGACCTTGTTGACGTCCTGGCCGTTGACGGTGGCGAAGCCGGCGATCGGCAGGGTGTTGGCGACCACGTGGCCGCCGGACAGGTTCGGGGCCTGCTGGGCGAAGTCCAGCACGTCCCACTGGTCGTCCGTCACCACGTCCTTCTTGACCACGTCGAACAGCTGCTGCATCTTCCCCAGGTCGCCGACCACACCCTGGTCCTTCAGCTTCTTCACCACCGAGGAGATGAAGGCCTGCTGACGGTGCGTCCGGTCGAAGTCGCCGCCGGCCAGGTTGTGCCGCTGGCGGACGAAGGAGAGCGCCTGCGAGGCGTTGAGGGTGTTCAGGCCCTGGTGGAAGTCGGCGCCGGAGCCCTGGCCCTCGATGGCCGGGTCCTTGGTGTCGTGGTTGAGGCAGACGGTGATCGGCTGGACCGCCTTGGCGATGTCGTAGAAGCCGACCAGGTTGACCTCGGCGAAGTGGTCGATCGGCACGCCCAGGAAGCTCTGCACGGTGGCCAGGGTCGCCTTGCGCCCCGCCTCGCGGCCCTGCCGCTCCAGGTCCGCCTTGGACAGGCCCTTGGGGGCCTTGGCCTCGAACATCGACTTGGCGATGCCGTAGGCCTCCTTGATCTTGTGCATCTTCCCGTCGGCGCCCACCGTCTGGACGTAGTCGTCGCGCGGCACCGAGAGCGCGGTGACCTGGCCGCCGTTGGCCGGGATGTGCATCAGCATCAGGGTGTTGGTGTTGTAGCCGCCGACCTCGCTGCTGGAGCCGGCGTGCAGCTCGTCCTGGACGAACTCGCCCGGCAGGTCGTTGCCGTTCATGTCCTTGCGGCTGTCCAGGCCGATCAGCAGCAGGTTGACCGAGTTGTCCAGGTGCGGCGGGGCCGACTTCTTGATGTCGTCCAGCGCGCTGGAGGTGGTCATCCCGCTGCGCAGGTCGGTCACCGCGTACCAGGCGACCCCGCAGGTGACCAGCACCGCCAGCGAGGTGGCGCAGGCGACGGTGCGGCCCGCCACCAGCAGCGGCCTGCGGGCGGCGCGGGGCGGCGCCGGTCGGCGCCGGTCGGTGGGGCGGTCAGCCACGGCGGGACCCCTTCCGCTCGCGCAGCAGCCGGACCAGCACGACCAGCAGGGCCGCGCCCAGTGCCCAGGCCATGGTGGGGAAGGCGGCGGAGGCCCAGCGGGCGGCGCCGGTGGCCAACTGCTTGGTGTCGGCGTACTCGTCCCGGTGGGCCAGGTACTCGGCGCCGGTGTAGCTCGCCAGCACGACCGGGGCGACCGAGCTGAGCACCCACCACCAGCCGGCCCGGGTGGCCATCTGTGCGGCGAGGGCGAAGCCGAGCACGGTGAGCACCGCCCAGCCGGTGCCGGGGGAGTCGCCGAGCAGTTCGCCGCCGAGCGCGCCGAGCACCGGCAGGCCGAGCGCGGTGGCGACCACCACGCCCGGGGTCGGCCGCCGGGTGCGCGCCCGGCCCGCCGCGCGGGTGGCCGCGCGGCCCCCGGAACGGCTCTCGTGCCCCTGGAACGCCGGGTCCGACTCGCGGCGGGGTGCCGGTACCGGACCGTGCCCCCCGCCCCGTGGGCGGCGCTGGTCCGCAGCGTCCCCGGGGATCACCCGCTGGCCTGCCATGTCCCCTACCTCGTCCGGTCAGCCGGTCCGCCCGGCGGTCGAGCCGGCCGTGGCCGACTATGACAGTTGCGCAATCTAGCAAGCATTCGGACGACGTCGGAGGGCCGGGTGGTTCCGGAAGGTCGGACTGTAACGCTTGCGTAAGAGAACAACATTTGATCCGACTTTGCCAAGATCTTGGTTGACATCCTAACCACCGTGTCCAGCAGCGAAGTTGGCGGCTCGCTGGGCGACCCGCGGCGCCCGCGCGGAGCCGTTGCCCCCCAAGGGAAGGACGGGGCGGGCGGTAGCTTCTGTTGCATGAGAATCGTTCTTCGCCGTTCCTGGGCGCGCGGTCCGGCCGTCGCCCTGGCGACGCTGCTCGGGCTGCTCCTCCTGCTCGTCCCCGGCTCCGCCGTCGCGGCCGGCGGACTCGACGATGCCGCTGCCTCCCTCAAGCAGGGCAAGGTCTACGTGGACCCGGTCATGACCGGCCAGTTCTCCCAGGCCCAGGCCGACGCGCTGACCAAGAAGATCAAGGACGCGGACAAGCCGATCATGGTGGCCGTGGTGCCGGCCGCCGCGCCGTACCCGGCGCTGGACTCCCTGGTCACCGACCTGCGGACCAAGGCCGGCATCACCGGCGTCTACGCCGTCTTCCGCGGCACGCAGTTCGCGGTCCGCGCCGACCGCTCGGTGATGGCCGCCTCGACCGTCACGAACTACGGCCGGGCCGCCTACGATTCGCACCACGGTGACATCAACGGCACACTGACCGATTTCGTCACCAACGTCTCCCCGAAGGTCAAGGGCCACGCCCCGGGCTCCTCCGGCTTCAGTGCGGCCCTCCTCGTGGTCCCGCTGGTGCTGCTGCTCCTGGTCGGCGGCGGGGTCTTCTGGCTGGTGCGGCGCTCGCGCAAGCGCAAGGCCGCGCAGCAGGCCGAGGAGCTGCGCAAGCTGCGCACCGTGGTGGACGAGGACATCACCGCCTTCGGCGAGGAACTGGACCGGCTCGACTTCAGCCCCGGCGCCCCCGGCGCGGACGACGCCCAGCGCGCGGACTACACCCGGGCCCTGGACGCCTACGAGACCGCCAAGAAGACGATGGACGCGGCGAAGAAGCCGGAGGACGTCAAGGCGGTGACCACCGCCCTGGAGGACGGTCGGTTCTCGCTGGCCACGCTGGCCGCCCGGCGGGAGGGCCGGCCGCTGCCGGAGCGCCGCCCGCCGTGCTTCTTCGACCCGCGGCACGGGCCCTCGGTGCAGGACGCCGACTGGGCGCCGGCCGGCGGTGCGGCCCGCCGGGTGCCGGTCTGCGCCGCCGACGCGCAGCGGCTGGCCACCGGGCTGGACCCGGCGATCCGCACCGTGCAGACCGACCAGGGTCCGCAGCCGTACTGGAACGCCGGTCCGGCTTACGGCCCGTGGGCCGGCGGCTACTTCGGCGGCTACGGCTCGGGCCTGCTGCCCGGCCTGCTGATCGGCACCGTGCTCGGCGAGGCCTTCTCCGGCGGCCCCGCCTACGGCTACGGCGGCGGCTACGAGGGGGGCGGCTACGAGGGCGGCGGCGACTGGGGCGGCCACGAGCGCTACGAGGGCGGCGACTTCTCCGGCGGCGACTTCAGCAACAGCGACTTCGGCGGCGGTGGCGGCGACTGGGGCGGCGGGGGCGACTTCGGCGGTGGCGGTGGTGGCGACTTCGGCGGCGGGGACTGGTAGTCCCGGGCCGTCCGGGTTCCATACGGTTTGATACTGGAACCCGCTGTGGCAGGGTTGGCGGTGTGACCGCCAGCCCTGCCCTGCCGTTGGACCCCGCCGAGCTGCCCGGCCGACCCTGCGCGGTCGCCGCCGCCCTGCAGGTGCTGGGGGAGAAGTGGGCGCTGCTCGCGGTCCGCGAGCTGTTCTACGGCAACCACCGGTTCGACCGGATCGCCCGCAACACCGGCGCCCCGCGCGACCGGCTCACCGTCCGGCTCCGCGCGCTGGAGGAGGCCGGGGTGGTGGAGCGCCGCCCGTACCAGGAGCGCCCGGTGCGCCACGAGTACCACCTCACCGAGGCCGGCCTGGAGCTCGCGCCGGTGATCCAGGCGCTGCTGCAGTGGGGCGACCGCTGGGCCGTGGTGACGCCGCCGGTGGTGCTGCACCACCACGCCGACCGGCCGGACGAGCACCCGCTGGACGTCGCGTGGGTCTGCCGCACCTGCGGCGAGGAGGTGGCTCCGGGCTCGCAGCGCCTGGAGGTGCGCTCGCCCGGCTGGGACCGGTCCGGTCCGCTGGAGCCGGGCGCGCAGCGGCGGGGATAATCGTCGGGTGCAGCAGAACGTCCGAGTCACCGCCTGGGTGCGCGGCAAGGTCCAGCAGGTCGGTTTCCGCTGGTGGACCAGGGCCCGCGCGCTGGAGATCGGCCTGACCGGCTACGCGAGCAACCTCGGCGACGGCCGGGTCCAGGTGGTCGCCGAGGGCGACCGGGCCGACTGCGAGCAGCTGCTCGCCCTGCTGCGCGGCCCGGACACGCCCGGCCGGGTCACCGGCGTGACGGAGATATGGGGAGCCCCCGGCGCCGGCTATCCGACCTTCGAGATCCGCTGATCGGGCCCACTGCGCCCGCCGGGTGACGGTGGACCCGACGTTTCCCGTTGAACGGTTGCGCCGTAGCTGATCTCGTGGTTGACTCCGCATCGAGCAGTGATCCACCGGATGCCGGTGGTGATCGTCGCTGCCCATGGCGTGAGTCGACCGCCATGCAGGTGACAGCGGCGTTGTAGCACGCGGTGATCGTGTTGACCCGTACGGTCTTTGGTGAGACGCTGGAAGCCCGCGCACGCGACGGCGATTTTCGGGCAGGGTCGTGCCCTGTGGCCGCACATCCACAGTGTCTGACCTGTTGTGCCCAGCCAGCACTGCCCCTTGTCGTGCAGCGCGTGCGTCATCCCTTCCCCTCGACCACACCGTTCTGGTTCGGTCACTCAGCGTGGAGGACCATCAATCATGGCAAAGGCGCTTCTCGGGTACGTCGGCGGCCCCGACCCGCGAATGCTGTCCGAGATGCGGCGGCTTCAGCAGCGCGTCCAGGACCTGGAGGCCGAACTCGTTCGGATGCAGGCCGAGAACGACGCTCTCGTCGCTGTCGCCGACGAGCACTCGCTGCTCGACAGCATCGACCTCGGATCCCGGGAGCCCGCGCTCACCTGATCCGGGAATCGAATCGACCGGCCTCTTTCGACCGGCCGATTTTGCCGCGCACCGACGCGAACACCCTCGGGACGCGATCATTGGGACGCCTTGACCGGCGTCCCTTCGTCGTTCCCGGTACGGCGCCCCCACCCCGTCAGGTCTTCCTGAGGCTGCCCACGGCCCGGCCGGACGAAACCGTGCCGGGGCGGCGGATACAGTCGGCCGGGTGCACCTCAAGAGTCTGACGCTGCGGGGCTTCAAGTCCTTCGCCTCGGCCACCACGCTCCGGTTCGAACCGGGGATCACCTGCGTGGTCGGGCCGAACGGCTCGGGGAAGTCGAACGTGGTCGACGCGCTCTCCTGGGTGATGGGCGAGCAGGGCGTCAAGTCGCTGCGCGGCGGCAAGATGGAGGACGTCATCTTCGCCGGCACCAGCGGGCGGGCCCCGCTGGGCCGCGCCGAGGTGAGCCTGACCATCGACAACACCGACGGCGCGCTGCCCATCGACTACGCCGAGGTGACGATCAGCCGCACCATGTTCCGCAACGGCGGCAGCGAGTACGCGATCAACGGGGACACCTGCCGGCTGCTGGACATCCAGGAACTGCTCTCCGACTCCGGCATCGGCCGGGAGATGCACGTGATCGTCGGCCAGGGGCGGCTCGACTCGGTGCTGCACGCCGACCCGATGGGCCGGCGCGCCTTCATCGAGGAGGCCGCCGGGGTGCTCAAGCACCGCAAGCGCAAGGAGAAGGCGCTGCGGAAGCTGGACGCGATGGCGGCCAACCTCAACCGGGTCCAGGACCTGGTGGCCGAGCTGCGCCGCCAGCTCGGTCCGCTGGGCCGGCAGGCCAAGATCGCCCGCCGGGCCGCCGGGATCCAGGCCGAGCTGCGCGACGCCCGGCTGCGGCTGCTCGCCGACGACCTGCTGGCGCTGCGCCGGGCGGTGCAGGCCGAGGTGGCCGACGAGCTGGCGCTCAAGCTGCGCCGGGCCACCGTGGAGCAGGAGCTGCTGACCGCCCGCCAGCGCGAGGCGGTGCTGGAGGCCCAGGTGGAGCAGCTCGGCCCGCGGCTGGAGGCCGGGCGGCAGGCCTGGTACCGGCTCTCCGCGCTGGTCGAGCGGACCCGCGGGACGATCGGGCTGGCCGAGGCCCGGATCCGGCACGCCACCAGCGGGGCCGGCCCCGAGGAGCGGCGCGGGCGCGACCCGGAGGAGCTGGCGGCCGAGGCCGAGCAGATCCGCGAGGAGGAGGCCGCGCTCACCGAGGCGCTGGAGGAGGCGCAGTACGCGCTGGCCGAGGCGGTCGAGCGGCGCGCGGAGCTGGAGCGCGAGCTGACCGCCGAGGAGCAGCGGCTGCGGGCCGCCGCCCGGGCCGCCGCCGACCGGCGCGAGGGGCTGGCCCGGCTGCAGGGCCAGGCCGCGGCCGCCGCCTCCCGGGCGGCCGGGGCCCAGGCCGAGATCGACCGGCTGGCCGCGGCCCGGGAC
This sequence comes from Kitasatospora sp. NPDC058965, assembly GCF_042741245.1. Lineage (NCBI taxonomy): Bacteria > Bacillati > Actinomycetota > Actinomycetes > Kitasatosporales > Streptomycetaceae > Kitasatospora > Kitasatospora sp. NPDC058965. The sequence continues at coordinate 342 of NZ_JBHYKG010000047.1, read as the reverse complement.
GAGGCGCTGGAGCGGGCCGCGGCCGCCGCCACCGAGTTCGACCTGCTGCAGGAGCGGGTGGCCGGACTGGAGAGCGGCGACGAGCGGCTGGAGGACGAGCACGAGCTGGCCCGCGGTCAGCTGGCCGCCGCCGAGAGCGCCCTGAGCGCCGCGCGCGAGGCGGCGGGCGCGGCCGACCGGGAGCGGGCCGCCCTGACGGCCCGTCACGAGGCGCTCTCGCTCGGCCTGCGGCGCAAGGACGGCAGCGGCGCGCTGCTGGCCGCCGCCGACCGGCTGGTCGGCGTCCTCGGTCCGGCCGCCGGACTGCTCACCGCGGCCCCGGGCCACGATACGGCGCTGGCG
>NZ_JBHYKG010000046.1:0-37406 GCF_042741245.1 Kitasatospora sp. NPDC058965 | reverse complement strand
TACATTCCGAACCCGGAAGCTAAGCCTTACAGCGCCGATGGTACTGCAGGGGGGACCCTGTGGGAGAGTAGGACGCCGCCGAACAATCATTCAGGGAAAGCCCTGTCCAAATTTTGGACAGGGCTTTTCCGCTTTTCGGGCCCGCGCGCTACCCTCTCAGCCAGCAGCACGAGGCGGCACGGAGAGGCACACGGCGTTGCAGAACCTGACCCTTTCCTGGCAGAGCTCCGGCGGTTCGGCCGTGGCGCTCTTCGGAGCGTCCTACGCCGTGCACAAGCTGCTGCCTGCCCGCCGGACCGTGGTGGCGGTGCTGCGCGAGGCCGGCACCCTGCTGGCCCTGTTCGCGCTCTGGCAGCTGGTCGGCCAGCTCTCGGTGATGTCCACCGACCACGCGCTGGACCGCGCCGAATGGATCCACCGGACCGAGCTGAACCTCGGCCTGCCGGACGAGGCCTCCTGGCAGCGTGCGGTGACGCCCTACCCGGTCCTGGTGCGGCTGGCCAACTACTACTACGCGAGCATGCACTTCGGCGTGATGCTGGTGGTGCTGCTCTGGCTGTTCCTGCGGCACCGGGCGCGCTACGCCTGGGTGCGGACCACGGTGGTGCTGGTGACGGCCGCGTGCCTGCTGATCCAGTTCATCCCGGTGGCGCCGCCGCGAATGCTGGCGGACCGCGGCTTCGTGGACCTGGCGGCCCAGTACGGTCAGTCCGTCTACTCCGGCGGCATCGGCGGCATGCACGCGGACGAGCTCTCCGCGATGCCGTCGGTCCACGTGGCCTGGTGCGTGCTGGTGGCCGTCGCGGTGATCGCGGTGGCCCGCTCGCCGTGGCGCTGGCTGATCCTGCTGCACCCGGTCATCACGGTCGCGGTCGTGGTGGTGACCGCCAACCACTTCTGGGCCGACGGTCTGGTGGCGGTCTGGCTGCTGATGCTCGCGTACGCCGTGCAGTACGGAGCCGCCCGGCTGCGCCGGGCGCGCGCGGGCGGGGCCGGCCAGGAGACTCCCGACCGACCCCGCCCGTTGAGCTCGGTGCGCTGACCGGACTCAGCACCTCGGCTCAAGCGCCCCGGCTCACTTCACCGGCAGCGCCGCCCGGCCCCACCCGCTGTTGGTCAGCGCGGCGGTGGCCGAGTACCAGCTGACCAGGCCGGCCACCGCCGCCACCCAGCCGGCCGTCTTGACCAGGCCGCCGCTGCTACCGAAGGTGCCGATCGCGCCGAGCAGCAGGGAGACCGTCAGCAGGCCGTACACCCCGCGACCGAGCCAGCCGGACTGCCAGCTCGCGGCCGCCAGGGTGAGTGCCAGCAGGGTCCAGAGCAGCATGAACAGCCCCGCGGCGTTCTTGCCGGCCGCCGCACCCGCGCCGGCCGCCCATGCGGCCCAGAACGCACCGAGCCCGGCGAAGGCGGTGCCGTGGAAGGTGTCGCCGCTGCGGAACTGCCACAGGCCGGCGATGAACAGCGTGATCCCACCGAGCAGGTGGGCGAGGCCCGCGGCGTTGCCGACAGCGGTGCCGGACAGCGCCCCGCTCTGCAGCAGGCCGTAGGCGAGGAGGGTCAGGCCGAGAGCGAGGTAGCCGAGCGGACCCGCGTCGAGTGCGCCGGATCGGGCGTTGGCCCCGGAAGCGTCACTGCTCACCGGAGGCTCCTTTCGTGTACGGAAGGTGTTTTCGGGCGTGGCCCGGCCGCGTCCGTGCGCAGGTGTGCGGGCGCGCGGGGCCGCAGAGAAGGGGTGGGAGGTGACTGCGCCGGCGGATCGACAGCCGTCGCGGTGGCCGCAGGGGCCCGGGGGTGCCGGTGAGGGCCCGCGGGGCGGGCGGAACGCCGACTAGCAGTTCTCTACCCGCGACAACCCGGCTTGTACCCTTGTGAATCAGAGAATTTGATAATCAGTCAGCCGATGGTTCGCCAAGCCTGTGCACGTCAGCCCCGGCGCTGGGTCGGGACCCGCAGCGCGATGATGGCCATGTCGTCCGAGGGCGGCTCGGGCGCGAACCGCTCGACGGCGCGCTGCACCCGCGCCGCGACGGCACCGGCGGTCAGCCCGGTGCAACCGGTGAGCACCTCGGCCAGCCCCTCCTCGCCGAGCATCCGCTGGCCCTCGCGCCGCTCGGTCACCCCGTCGGTGACGCAGAGCAGGACGTCCCCGGGCTCCAGCACCAGCTGCTCCGCCGTCAGCTCCAGCTCCTCCAGCACGCCGAGCAGCGGCTGCGAGTTGGCGGCGGGGATCACCTTGCCGTCGGCCCGCAGCCGCAGCGGCAGCGGGTGCCCGGCGCAGACCAGGCTGAGCTCGGTGCGCCCGTCGCTGAGCGGCGTCAGCTCGCCGTAGAGCAGGGTGAGGAAGCGACCGCGGCTGCCCTCGTCGAGGATGGCCCGGTTCAACCGGGTGAGCACCTGCGGCGCGGCCAGTCCCTCGCGGGCCAGCAGGCGCAGCGAGTTCCGGGCCAGCCCGGTGACCGAGGCGGCCTGCGGCCCGGTGCCGCAGACGTCGCCGATCGCGAAGCCGTAGGTGCCCTCGCGAATCGGGAACAGGTCGTAGAAGTCACCGCCGACCTCGTTGCCCTCGCCGGCGGCCTGGTAGAAGACCTCCACCTCGACGCCGGGGATCTTGGGCAGCTCCGGCGGCAGCAGGCTGCGCTGCAGCGCCTGGCTGGTGGCGTTGCGCTCGGAGTAGAGCCGGGAGTTGTCCATCGCCAGCGCGGCCCGCCGGGACAGGTCCTCGGCCAGTTCCAGGATCTCCTGGCGGAACGGGACCCCGGCCCGGGTGCCGAGCACCAGCAGGCCGATCACCCGGTTGCGGGCGCTCAGCGGCAGCACCACGGTCTCGCCGATCAGCCCGGCCGGTTCGGCCGGGGTGAGCGCCTCGGCCGGCCCGTTCCAGAACGCGGTGCCGGAGGCGGCGACCGAGGCGGGCTCGGCCGCCCGGCGCAGCAGGGCGCGCAGCGGGTCGATCCGCTCCTCGTCCTCGTGCAGCACGAAGGCGAGTTCGGCGGTGCGGCTGTGCTCGGCCAGGGTGTACACCGCGCACCAGGACGCCAGGGTGGGCACCGCCATCTGGGCCATCAGGGCGAGCGTCTGCTCGTGCTCCAAGGTGCCGGCCAGCAGGTCGGAGGCCTCGACCAGGAAGGAGAGCGCGCCCCGGCGACGCCGTTCGCGCTCGGCCAGGCGGGCGTTCTCCACGGTCAGCGCGATCTTGTCGGCGGCGAACTGCAGCCGCAGCGCCTGCTCGTTGTCGTACTTGCCCGGGCTGCCGGCGGCCACCGCGAGCGAGCCGATCAGTCGGCCCTCGACCTTGAGCGGCACGGTGATCAGCGAGCGCAGGCCGGTCCCGGCCAGCAGCGGCACGGCGCCCGGCCGCACCGCCAGGTCCTCGTGCACGGCGGGCAGGCGGGCCGAGTCGTAGCGGGCCGGACCGGTGTCGAGCGGGATCCGCACGTTCCGGGCCCGCCCGGCGGGCAGGCCGGTGCTGGCCCGGACCTCGAACTCGCTCTCGTCCTCGGAGGTGAGCAGCAGGTAGGAGGCGTCGCCGTCGAGCAGGTCGCGGGCCCGCTCCACGGTGTGCTGGAGCAGGGTTGACAGGTCGTCCGTGGGCGTCGACTCCAGCAGCAGCTCCAGCGGCTCGATCCCGCCACCGGCCGGCACGCCCGCGACCGTGACCCGGTCGGGGGTGCGCAGCACCGCGCGGTCGCGCTGCTGGACCAGCAGGCACAGGGTGGCCGGCGAGCCGGTGGCGTCCAGCACCCGCACCTGCGAGCCGTAGACCTCGATGGTGCGCTGGTCGGCGCGGCGGATCCCGTACGAGCCCTCCCAGCGGGCCAGGCCCAGGACCTCGGCCAGGCTGCCGGCGGGGGAGGCCGGCCAGACCACCAGTTCGGCCCACGGGCTGCCGAGCACCTCGGCGCCGGTGCGGCGGAACAGGCCCTCCGCGTCGGCGTTCCAGCTGCGGACCAGGCCCCCGGCGTCCAGCTGCACCACGGCGACCAGCACCGGCCCGTCGGTGCTGGGCAGCACCTCGCCCGGGGCCTGCGGCAGCGCGTACCGGGTGCCCGGGAGCGCCCGCTGCAGCGGCAGCCGGAACCAGACCGTCTTCTGCCCGGCGGTGTACTCCACGCCCCAGCGGCTGGACAGCGCCGAACACATCAGCAGGCCGCGGCCGCCCTCGCCCTCGGCGTCGGCGAAGTGCTCGGACTCCTCGGTGCCCGCGCTCGGCGTCGCCGCGAAGGCGGGCAGGCCGCGTTCCGGGTGGCGGTCGGTCACCCCGATCTGGACCGAGTCCTCCTCGCGCAGGCAGCTCACCTCGGCGGCCGTCCCGGCGTGCACCACGGCGTTGGTGACCAGCTCGCTGACCAGGACCACCGCGTCGTCCACCACCTCGGGCAGCCCCCAGCCCAGCAGCGCGTCGCGGACGAAACCGCGCGCGGCCGAGGCCGACCGGCCGTCCGGCTCGAAGGTGGCGGCTGCGCGCGCGGTGACCACGGGCTGCTTCTCCTCTTCTGCTTCGGGTACGGCTGTCGTGCCTGGCGCCACCGGGGCGGTCGGTGGACCCCGCAGGGGCCCGGCCAGGGCGAGGCGCAGCGTCCCACCCTACTTTCCGGCTGGCTTCCCCGGGGGCAAGGGGGACCGAAACGGTCGACTCGCAGTGATTCTTCCCACCACACCGCCCACACATCGGTGTGAGCCTGTGCAAAGGGGGTCATCCGGGGTGGCCGGAACTGTCAGACTGGGGGATCCGCGGTAGCGGCGCTCCGGCCGGTCCGTGGACAGCAAGCCAACCGCGACGTGGGAGGGTCCCGTTGAGTTCGGCCACCAAGGACGCTGCCGGCCAAGCCACCACCGGGTCGAAGGGTGCACCCGCCGGTCGTGGTGCGCGCGCGGCCGCCGCGCCCCGTGGCGGCTCCGGGCGCCGGGCCGGTCACGGCCGCGGCGCCGAGCCCGCCGAGCTGCGCAAGCTGCTCGGCGCGCTGACCGCGATGCGGGACGGGAACTTCCGCCGCCGCCTCACCATTCCGGGCGACGGGCCGATGGCCGAGATCGCCGCCGTCTTCAACGAGGTGGCCGAGCGCAACCAGCACCTGACCGGCGAACTGGCCCGGGTGCGCCGCGCCGTCGGTCGCGAGGGCCGGCTGACCGCGCGGCTGGAGAACGGTGCGGGCGAGGGCGCCTGGGCCTCGGCGGTGGACAACGGCAACGCGCTGATCGACGACCTGGCCCGCCCGATGGCCGAGGTGGGGCGGGTGCTCTCGTCGATCGCCGAGGGCGACCTGGACCAGCGGATGGAGCTGCGGTCCACCCTGCCGGACGGCGGCAGCCAGCCGCTGCGCGGCGAGTTCCTCAAGGTCGGCCGGACCGTGAACAGCCTGGTGGACCAGCTCTCGGAGTTCACCGACGAGGTGACCCGGGTGGCCATCGAGGTGGGCACCGAGGGCAAGCTCGGCGGCCAGGCCCGGGTCCGCTCGGTGTCCGGCAGCTGGAAGGACCTGGCCGACTCGGTCAACACCATGGCCGGCCGGCTGACCGCGCAGGTGCGCAACATCGCCGAGGTGACCACGGCGGTGGCCAAGGGCGACCTGTCGCGCAAGGTCACGGTGGACGTGGCCGGCGAGATGCTGGAGCTGAAGAACACCGTGAACACCATGGTGGACCAGCTCAACTCCTTCGCCGCGCAGGTGACCCGGGTGGCGCGGGACGTGGGGACCGAGGGGCGGCTGGGCGGTCAGGCGCAGGTGCCCGGGGTCGCGGGGGTGTGGCGCGACCTGACCGACTCGGTGAACTTCATGGCGAACAACCTCACCGACCAGGTGCGCAACATCGCGCAGGTGACGACCGCGGTGGCCCGCGGCGACCTCTCGCAGAAGATCCAGGTCGACGCGCGCGGCGAGATCCTGGAGCTGAAGAACACCATCAACATCATGGTCGACCAGCTGTCCGCCTTCGCGGACGAGGTCACCAGGGTGGCCCGGGACGTGGGCACCGAGGGCATCCTGGGCGGCCAGGCCACCGTGCCCGGGGTCTCCGGGACCTGGAAGGACCTGACCAACAGCGTCAACTTCATGGCGTCCAACCTGACCAGCCAGGTGCGCAACATCGCCGAGGTGACCACGGCGGTGGCCCGCGGCGACGTGTCGAAGAAGATCACCGTCGACGCCCGCGGCGAGATCCTGGAGCTGGTCACCACCGTCAACACGATGGTCGACCAGCTGAGCGCGTTCGCCGACGAGGTGACCCGGGTGGCCCGTGAGGTGGGCACCGACGGCATCCTCGGCGGCCAGGCCCGGGTGCGCGGGGTCTCCGGCATCTGGAAGGACCTGACCGACAACGTCAACTTCATGGCGAACAACCTGACCAGCCAGGTGCGCAACATCGCCGAGGTGGCCACCGCGGTGGCCCGCGGCGACCTCTCCAAGAAGATCACCATCGAGGCGCAGGGCGAGGTCGCGGCGCTGGCCGGCACCCTGAACACGATGGTCGACCAGCTGTCCGCGTTCGCCGTCCAGGTGACCCGGGTGGCCCGTGAGGTGGGCACCGACGGCATCCTCGGCGGCCAGGCCGACGTGCCCGGCGTGGCCGGCATCTGGAAGGACCTGACGGACAACGTCAACCAGATGGCCAACAACCTCACCGGGCAGGTGCGCAACATCGCCCTGGTGATCACCGCGGTGGCCCGCGGCGACCTGTCGCAGAAGATCGACGTGGACGCCCGGGGCGAGATCCTGGAGCTCAAGACCAGCATCAACACCATGGTCGACCAGCTGAGTTCGTTCGCCGACGAGGTGACCCGGGTGGCCCGCGAGGTGGGCACCGACGGACGCCTCGGCGGCCAGGCCCGGGTGCCCGGGGTGGACGGCACCTGGCGCGACCTGACCGACTCGGTGAACGAGCTGGCCAACAACCTGACCCGCCAGGTCCGCGCGATCGCCCAGGTGGCGACCGCGGTGACCCGCGGCGACCTGTCCCTGCGGGTCGACGTCGACGCCTCCGGCGAGATCGACGAGCTCAAGGACAACATCAACCAGATGATCGCCAACCTGCGCGAGACCACCCGCACCAACCAGGAGCAGGACTGGCACAAGACCAACATCGCCCGGTTCTCCGGCCTGCTGCAGGGCCAGCGCGACCTGGAGGCGGTGGCCGCGCTGATCATGAGCGAGCTGACCCCCGGGGTCTCGGCCCAGCACGGCGCCTTCTTCCTGGCCCAGCCGGCCGGGCGCTCCTCGGAGATGGTCACCGAGGACGACGACGAGACGGACACCGTGCTGCGGCTGATCGGCTCCTACGGCTACCAGCGCCGGTCGATGCCGACCAGCTTCCGCCCGGGCGAGTCGCTGGTGGGCCAGGCGGCGATCGAGAAGCGCCCGATCAGCCTGACCGAGGCGCCCCCCGGGTACCTGCGGATCTCCTCCGCGCTCGGCGAGGCCCAGCCGGCCCACGTGGTGGTGCTGCCGGTGCTCTTCGAGGGCCGGCTGCTCGGGGTGATCGAGCTGGCCACCTTCAGCACCTTCACCACCGTGGTGATGGACTTCCTGAACCAGGTCGCCGACCTGATCGGCGTCACCGTCAACACCATCAGCGTCAACACCAAGACCGAGGGCCTGCTGCTGGAGTCGCAGCGGCTGACCGCCGAACTCTCCATGCGGTCGGCCGAGCTGGAGGCCCGTCAGGAGGAGCTGGAGCGCACCAACGAGGAGCTCCAGGAGAAGGCCGAGCAGCTGGCCCAGCAGAACCGCGACATCGAGATCAAGAACAGCGAGATCGAGGAGGCGCGCAAGGTGCTGGAGGAGCGCGCCGAGCAGCTCGCACTCGCCTCCCGCTACAAGAGCGAGTTCCTCGCCAACATGTCGCACGAGCTGCGCACCCCGCTCAACTCGCTGCTGATCCTGGCCAAGCTGCTCTCCGACAACAACGAGGGCAACCTGTCCGCCAAGCAGGTCGAGTTCGCCGACACCATCCACGGCGCCGGCTCCGACCTGCTCCAGCTGATCAACGACATCCTGGACCTGTCCAAGGTCGAGGCGGGCAAGATGGACGTCCGCCCGAGCCGGATCGCGCTGGTCCAGCTGACCGACTACGTGGAGGCGGCGTTCCGCCCGCTGACGGCGGAGAAGGGCCTGGACTTCACCGTCACCGTCTCGCCCGAGCTGCCGCCCACCCTGCACACCGACGAGCAGCGGCTGCAGCAGGTACTGCGCAACCTGCTCTCCAACGCGGTGAAGTTCACCGACGCCGGCGCGGTGCGGCTGGAGATCCGGCCGTCCGGCCAGAACGTGCCGCAGCACGTCCGGGAGCAGCTGCTGGAGACCGGCCAGATCGACTCGCCGGACGACCGGCTGGTCGCCTTCTCGGTCACCGACACCGGGATCGGGATCCCGGACGGGAAGCTGCGGGAGATCTTCGAGGCGTTCAAGCAGGCCGACGGGACCACCAGCCGCAAGTACGGCGGCACCGGTCTCGGCCTGTCGATCAGCCGGGAGATCGCCAGGCTGCTCGGCGGCGAGATCCACGCCGAGAGCGAGCTGGGCGCGGGCAGCACCTTCACCCTCTACCTGCCGCTGCGCAGCGACGCGCCCGGCGGCTCGCCGGAGCGGGCCGCCCTGCCCGGCGGCTCCGTGCGGGCGGCGGTCGGGGTGACCCCGATCGGCCAGCCGGTGCCGGTGGGGGAGAACCCGGCCGACCACTGGGCCCAGGAGGTGCGCGAGCTGGCACTGGAGCGGCGCCGGGACGCGGCCAAGCGGCGCCGCACCCCCGGTGCCGAGACGCTGCCGCAGGCGCGGGACGAGGCGTCGCCGGTGCCGCACGGCGGGGCGGGCGAGCCGTTCTCCGGCCGGTTCGACGGCGAGGAGGTGCTGATCGTCGACGACGACGTGCGCAACGTCTTCGCGCTCACCAGCGTGCTGGAGCAGTACGGCCTGACCGTGCTGTACGCGGAGAACGGGCGCGAGGGCATCGAGGTGCTGGAGCAGCACGAGAACGTGGCGCTGGTGCTGATGGACATCATGATGCCGGAGATGGACGGGTACGCGACCACCGAGGCGATCCGCCGGATGCCGCAGTTCGCCGGCCTGCCGATCATCGCGCTGACCGCCAAGGCGATGAAGGGCGACCGGGAGAAGAGCATCGAGGCGGGCGCCTCCGACCACGTGACCAAGCCGGTGGACACCGACCACCTGCTGGCGGTGATGCGCCAGTGGCTGGGGGCGCGCGGGTAGCGCCCGGACATCGGCGTTTACTGGCGGGCCGGACCGGGAACCCGCTAGGGTCACTCATCGTTGCGAACAGTAACCGGATGACGACGGTGCGCAGGACGGTACCGCCGGGTTCGGGCATCCGATAGGGCTGGGCAAGGGGGTGCGGCTAGCATGACCGGGTCAGTGGCGGGCGGTACACGGGTGCCGTCGCGCGGGAAACAGGTGGGCTATCCGGCAGGAGGGCGGGTCGTGGTGCAGAAAGCGAAGATCCTCCTGGTCGACGACCGACCGGAGAACCTGCTCGCGCTGGAGGCCATCCTGTCGGCCCTGGACCAGACGCTGGTGCGCGCCGCCTCCGGCGAGGAGGCGCTCAAGGCGCTGCTCACCGACGACTTCGCGGTGATCCTGCTCGACGTGCAGATGCCCGGGATGGACGGCTTCGAGACCGCCGCCCACATCAAGCGCCGCGAGCGCACCCGGGACATCCCGATCATCTTCCTGACCGCGATCAACCACGGTCCGCACCACACCTTCCGCGGCTACGCGGCCGGTGCGGTCGACTACATCTCCAAGCCCTTCGACCCGTGGGTGCTGCGCGCCAAGGTCTCCGTCTTCGTCGACCTCTACATGAAGAACTGCCAGCTCAAGGAGCAGGCGGCGCTGCTGCGGCTGCAGCTGGAGGAGGACAGCCGGATCGGCCGGGAGAGCGCCGAGCCGCTGCTGGCCGAGCTGTCGGCCCGGCTCGCCTCGGTGGAGGAGCAGGCCGAGGCGCTGACCAAGCAGCTGGACGACTCGCCGGAGGCCGGTGCCGCCGCCACCGCCGCGCACCTGGAGCGGAAGCTGGCCGGCCTGCGGGCGGCGCTGGAGGCGCTGCGCCCCGGCGCGGACCGGACCTGACGCCGCGTCGCCCGGTGGGGCGCCGCACTGCGCCGCCCGGGTGAGAACGGCGGGCCGGTGCGGCGTGTCGGCCGGGTCCGGCGACACGCCAGGGGCATGACGGTCGGTCATGTGTCCGGTGCTGCGGCCCGCCGGTAGGCTCTGGTGCCATGGCCACACGGACGCCGGGCAGCGCGGCACGCAAGTCCAGCTCGGGGGCGGCGAAGAAGGCCGCGCCGGCGAAGAAGGCCGCCGCGCGCAAGTCGGCGGCCAAGCCGCCCGCCGCGCCGTCCGCGAAGGCCCCCGCCAAGAAGGCCGCGGCCCGCAGGACCGCCCCGCCGCGACCGGTGCCGGCCCCGCCGCCGTCCCGGTCCCCGATACTCTTCCGCGCCGTGCGCGCCTGCTGGCTCGGTGTGGCGCACAGCGTCGGCGCGGTCTTCCGCGGCTTCGGCGACGGTGCCAAGGGCCTGCACCCGCACCACCGCAAGGACGGGCTGGGCCTGCTGCTGCTGGCGCTGGCCCTGGTGACCGCGGCCGGCACCTGGTTCAGTCCGCAGGGCTGGCTGGGCCAGGCCGCCACCAGCGTGGTCAGCGGCCTGTTCGGCCGGCTCGACGTGCTGGTCCCGCTGCTGCTGGCGGCGATCGCGGTGCGGCTGATGCGCCACCCCGAGGTGCCGGAGGCGAACGGACGGATCGTCATCGGCCTGTCCACGCTGGTGGTCGGGGTGCTCGGCCTGGTGCACATCGGGTGCGGGGCGCCCGGGATGCAGAGCGGCGCGACCCGGATCCGGGGGGCCGGCGGCATCCTGGGCTGGGGCGCCTCCACCCCGATGATGGCCGCCGCCGGGCCGCCGCTGGCGGTCCCGCTGCTCCTGCTGCTCGCCTTCTTCGGCCTGCTGGTGGTCACCGCCACCCCGATCAACAAGATCCCCGAGCGGCTGCGGCTGCTCGGCGAGAAGCTCGGCGTGGTCGAGCCGCTGCCGGACGAGGGGGCGGACCCGGAGTACGGCACCGGCGAGCGCGAGTACTCCACCGCGCCGCCGGAGGACGCCGACCCCGAGGCGCTGCCGTACACCGTCTCCGACGAGGACCCCGGCGACGAGCTGGGGGCCCGGCGCCGCCGGCGCGGCCGCCGCAAGCCGGCCGCCGAGCAGGAGCTGCCCGCCGCGGTGCCGGACGACGCCTTCGCCCCGGACCCGTTCCAGACCCGGGACCTGGCCGCCGGGGTGGCCGCCGACCTGGACGGCGCGCTGGTGCACGGGGTGCCCGCCTCGCCGGCGGTGGCCAGCATGATGCACCAGGTGCAGGACCGCACGGCGGCCCCGGAGGAGCCCTCGGTGCCGCCGGCCCGCGGCCCGGCCGCGGGCGCCGCGGACCCGGCCGACGCCCGGCCGCTCGACCACAGCCCCGCACCGGCCCGGATGGAGCAGCTCCAGCTGCTCGGTGGCGGCGGCTACGCGCTGCCCCCGCTGGACCTGCTGGAGCGCGGCGGCCCGGCCAAGGCCCGCAGCGCGCTCAACGACGAGGTGGTGGCCCAGCTGACCGCCACCTTCGCCGAGTTCAAGGTGGACGCCAAGGTCACCGGCTTCACCCGCGGCCCGACGGTCACCCGCTACGAGGTGGAGCTCGGCCCCGCGGTCAAGGTCGAGCGGATCACCGCGCTGGGCAAGAACATCGCCTACGCGGTGGCCAGTCCGGACGTGCGGATCATCAGCCCGATCCCGGGCAAGTCCGCCGTCGGCATCGAGATCCCCAACCGCGACCGGGAGATGGTCAACCTCGGCGACCTGCTGCGCTCGCGCAGTGCGGCCGAGGACACCCACCCGATGGTGGTCGGCATGGGCAAGGACGTCGAGGGCCACACGGTGCTCGCCAACCTGGCCAAGATGCCGCACATCCTGGTGGCGGGCGCGACCGGCGCGGGCAAGTCCAGCTGCATCAACTGCCTGATCACCTCGGTGCTGGCCCGGGCCACCCCGGACGAGGTGCGGATGGTGCTGGTCGACCCCAAGCGGGTCGAGCTGACCGCCTACGAGGGCATCCCGCACCTGATCACCCCGATCATCACCAACCCGAAGAAGGCGGCCGAGGCGCTGCAGTGGGTGGTCCGCGAGATGGACCTGCGCTACGACGACCTGGCGGCCTTCGGGTTCCGGCACGTGGACGACTTCAACGCCGCGGTGCGGGCCGGCAAGGTGACCGCGCCGCTGGGCAGCGAGCGGGAGCTGACGCCGTATCCGTACCTGCTGGTGATCGTCGACGAGCTGGCCGACCTGATGATGGTGGCCCCGCGCGACGTCGAGGACTCGGTGGTCCGGATCACCCAGCTGGCCCGCGCGGCCGGCATCCACCTGGTGCTGGCCACCCAGCGCCCCTCGGTGGACGTGGTGACCGGCCTGATCAAGGCCAACGTGCCGTCCCGGCTCGCCTTCGCCACCTCGGCGATGGCCGACTCCCGGGTCATCCTGGACCAGCCGGGCGCGGAGAAGCTGATCGGCAAGGGCGACGCGCTCTTCCTGCCGATGGGCGCCTCCAAGCCGGTCCGGATGCAGGGCGCCTTCGTCACCGAGGCCGAGATCGCCGCCGTGGTCCAGCACTGCAAGGACCAACTGGCCGCCACCTACCGGGACGACGTCACGGTGACCGGCGGCCCCAAGAAGGAGATCGACGAGGAGATCGGCGACGACCTCGACCTGCTGATCCAGGCGGCCGAGCTGGTGGTCTCCACCCAGTTCGGCTCCACCTCGATGCTCCAGCGCAAGCTGCGGGTCGGCTTCGCCAAGGCGGGCCGGCTGATGGACCTGATGGAGTCGCGCGGCATCGTCGGCCCCAGCGAGGGCTCGAAAGCGCGTGACGTCCTGGTCAAACCGGACGAGTTGGACGGGGTTCTGGCGATCATCCGCGGGTAGGCGGAGCACCGGGGCGGGCCGGGCTGACGCACCTTCAAGCCGGGGTGCGCATTCGGGCCAGCTCCGGTTGAGAAACGTTTTGTCAGCACCCCTAGACTGTTCTCTCAGCAGGTGGCCTCCGCTCGAAAGGCGTGCCCAGTGACCGTCGGCAAGTCTTCCCACCACGACAACCGCCGATCCCCCTCCGCCGCCGCGGGACCGGCCGGCGCCGCTCCGGACAGCGGCCCGAGCATCGGCCGCGTGCTGGCCGACGCCCGTCTCGCCGCGCGCCTGACGGTGGACGAGGTCAGCGCCGCCACCCGGGTCCGGGTGCCGATCGTGCTCGCGATCGAGGCCGACGACTTCTCGCGCTGCGGCGGCGACTTCTACGCCCGCGGCCACCTGCGGGCGCTGGCCCGCGCGGTGGGGGCCGACGGCGAGGCGCTGGTGGCCCGGTACGACGCGATCCACGGCACCGAGCCGGTGCGGATCTCGCCGGTGGCCGCGATGGAGGCCAAGCGGATCAAGGCGGCCTCCAGCCGGCCGAACTGGACCGTGGCGATGCTGGTGGCGATCGCCGCGGTGGTGCTGCTGATCGGCTACAACCTGGCGGCCGGCAAGCCCGGCAAGGAGTCGGTCGGCGCGGCCAGCGCGCCGCTGCCCTCGACCGCAGCCCCGGCCTCGCCGTCGGCCCAGCCGCCGGCCCCGGTGCCGAGCGCGGCCCCGATCGCCGCCGCCCCCGCGGACAAGGTCACCGTGAAGCTGGTGGCCGAGGGCGGCACCAGCTGGGTCTCCGCGCTGGACGGCCAGGGCAAGTCGCTCTTCCAGAACAACCTGGACGAGGGCAAGGACCAGACCTTCACCGATCCCAAGCAGGTGAAGCTGGTGATCGGCAACGCGGCGGCCGTGCACCTGTACGTCAACGGCAAGGACCTCGGACCGGCCGGCAAGGACGGCCAGGTGGTGCACCTCACGTACACGCCGGGGGACCCGCAGGCGGGCTGAGGGCGGCGAAATCCACCCAAGCTTCGCCGCGCGGCCCGGCGGGGGAAACGGCACCGGGGGCCGCGCGTTAATCTTGGCCCTATGCCTGAACGCCGTACAGTCGCCCTTGTCACGCTCGGATGCGCCCGCAACGAGGTGGACTCCGAGGAACTCGCCGGGCGACTGGAGGCCGATGGCTGGCTGCTGGTCGACGACGCCGCCGAGGCCGATGTCGCCGTGGTCAACACCTGCGGCTTCGTCGAGGCCGCCAAGAAGGACTCGGTGGACGCCCTGCTGGAGGCCAACGACCTCAAGGGTCACGGCCGCACCCAGGCGGTGGTCGCCGTCGGCTGCATGGCCGAGCGGTACGGCAAGGAGCTCGCCGACGCGCTGCCGGAGGCCGACGGGGTGCTCGGCTTCGACGACTACACCGACATCAGCGACCGGCTGCAGACCATCCTGTCCGGCGGCCACCACGCCCCGCACCTGCCGCGCGACCGCCGCAAGCTGCTCCCGCTGACCCCGGTGGAGCGGCAGGCCGCGGCCGCCGAGATCGCGCTGCCGGGGCACGGCGCCCCGCAGGACCTGCCGGAGGGCGTGGCGCCCGCCTCGGGCCCGCGCACCCTGCGCAAGCGGCTGGACGACTCCCCGGTGGCCTCGATCAAGCTGGCCTCCGGCTGCGACCGCCGCTGCTCCTTCTGCGCCATCCCGGCCTTCCGCGGCTCCTTCATCTCGCGCCGCCCCGCCGACGTGCTGAACGAGGCGGTCTGGCTGGCCGGCCAGGGCGTCCGCGAGGTGGTCCTGGTGAGCGAGAACAACACCTCGTACGGCAAGGACCTCGGCGACATCCGGCTGCTGGAGACGCTGCTGTCCGAGATCGCCGCGGTGCCGGGCGTCGAGCGGGTCCGGGTCAGCTACCTGCAGCCCGCCGAGATGCGCCCGGGCCTGATCGACGCGATGACCGGCACGGCCGGCGTGCTGCCCTACTTCGACCTCTCCTTCCAGCACTCGGCCCCGGCCGTGCTGCGCCGGATGCGCCGCTTCGGCAACACCGAGCAGTTCCTGGAGCTGCTGCGGACCATCCGCGCCAAGGCCCCGCAGGCCGGCGCCCGGTCCAACTTCATCGTGGGCTTCCCGGGCGAGACCGAGGAGGACTTCGCGGAGCTGGAACGGTTCGTCACCGAGGCCGGCCTGGACGCCATCGGCGTCTTCGGCTACTCGGACGAGGACGGCACCGAGGCGGCCGGCTTCGACGGCAAGCTGCCCGAGGACGTGGTGGCCGACCGGCTGGCCAAGCTCACCCGGCTGGCCGAGGAGCTCACCGCGCAGCGGGCCGAGCAGCGGATCGGGACCGAGGTCGAGGTGCTGGTCGAGGGCATCGAGGACGGTGAGGTGGTCGGCCGCGCCGCCCACCAGGCGCCGGAGACCGACGGCCTGACCACCCTGACCGGCGTCCCCGGGGCCGCGGTCGGCCAGTTCTACCGCGCCGTGGTGACCGCCAGCGAGGGCGTGGACCTGGTGGCCGAGGCGATCGAGCTCGTCCGTCCGGCGGCCGGAGCATGACCGGGGGGCCGGGCAGCCCGGCGGCGGCCAGCCCGGCCCGGCCGGGGGCCGCCCGTCCGGCGGTGCCCTCGGTGTGGAACCTGGCGAACATGCTCACCATGCTGCGGCTGGCACTGGTGCCGGTCTTCGTGGCGCTGCTCTTCGCCGACGGCGGGCACAACCCCAAGTGGCGCGCGGTGGCCTGGGCGGCCTTCGCGATCGCGATGATCACCGACCTGTTCGACGGCGAGATCGCCCGGCGGCGCGGCCTGGTCACCGACTTCGGCAAGATCGCCGACCCGATCGCGGACAAGGCGATCATGGGTGCGGCGCTGATCGGCCTGTCGGTACTGGGCGACCTGCCCTGGTGGATCACCGTGGTGATCCTGGCCCGCGAGCTCGGCATCACCCTGCTGCGGTTCTGGGTGATCCGCTACAGCGTGATCCCGGCCAGCCGCGGCGGGAAGCTCAAGACGCTCACCCAGGGCATCGCGGTGGGCATGTACGTGCTGCCGCTGACCGGTTGGCTCGCCACCGGTCGGGCGGTGCTGATGGGCCTGGCGGTGCTGCTGACGCTCGGCACCGGCGCCGACTACGTGCGCCAGGCCGTGCAGCTGCGCCGCGAGGGCCGTCGGCAGGAGGTCCTGCGGGGCCGGGAGGCGTGATGACCGAGTTCGTCCCGCTGGCCCAGCAGGTGCACCGCACGCTGTCCGGCCAGGGGGCCACCCTCGCGGTGGCCGAGTCGCTGACCGGTGGGCTGCTGGCGGCCCGGTTGGTGGACGTGCCGGGCGCCTCGGCGACCTTCCGCGGCTCGGTGACCGCCTACGCCACCGAGCTCAAGGCGCGGCTGCTCGGGGTGGACGAGGGACTGTTGGCGGTGCACGGTCCGGTGCACCCCGTGGTGGCCCGTCAGATGGCCGAGGGGGTCCGCCGGCTGCTCGGCGCCGACTACGGGCTGGCGACGACCGGAGTGGCCGGTCCCGAGCCGCAGGACGGTCAGCCAGTCGGCACAGTGCACCTCGGTTTCGCCGGTCCGGGCGGAACTCTGGTGAGATCGCCCCGCCTGTCGGGAGACCGTGCCACAATCCGACGCAAGGCCGTGGACGGCGCGTTGGAGCTGTTTCTGGCGCACGCGGGGCCTCGCCGTGGTGCGACCGGCGCCACGGGCGTCAACTGAACAACGGCTGAACAGCCAGAATCCGGGGAACCTCTCTCTACGAGGGGCGTGCCTGCGCCCGGGGCGGGAACAACAGGGGAGGGGAGAGCCTTGCAGCCCAGAGTGAACACGACCACGGTCCCCGCACACGACGCGGGCAAGGCGGTACGGTGGGGACGTGACATCTCGATCCGCAGTCCGAGGAGGGAGCCACCGATGATCCTGCTCCGTCGCCTCTTGGGTGACGTGCTGCGTCGGCAGCGCCAGCGCCAGGGCCGCACACTTCGCGAGGTGTCGGCCGCCGCACGAGTGTCCCTCGGGTACCTCTCCGAGGTGGAGCGCGGGCAGAAGGAGGCCTCCTCGGAGCTGCTCTCCGCGATCTGCGACGCGCTCGACGTCCGGATGTCCGAGGTCATGCGCGAGGTGAGCGACGAGCTGTCGCTGGCCGAGCTGGCCGCGATGGCCGCCCTGTCCGAGGACGACCTGCTGCGTCCGGTGCTGGAGCCCGTGCAGTTGCCGGCGCCCGGCGAGCGGATGAGCTCGATCACTCCGAAGGCCGCGGCTGTGGACGTCGTCGCCGCCTGACCTCGCCCGACCGGGGTCGCCCCGTCCGGGGTTCTCGCCCACCATGGGGGGACGAGAGGGGAACGCGCGAGTGCACCGCTCCAGTGAGGGCGGTCCGTCGGGCCGAATAGGTTCGGGCGGCCGCCGGTTGCCGATTCCGTACGGCCTGCGCCTGCTGGCGTCGGCCGTGCCGCTCAGTGTGCTGCTGTGGTTCCTGTTGACGCCGGGTCCGCCTTCCGGTGGGCCCGGTGCGCTGTTCGCGCTGCTCACCCTCGGCGGGTGGAGCCTGGGCGTGCTGCCGGTCCACTGCGACCAGCGCAGCAGCGGCCCGGTCCGCCGTCGACCGGCCGCCGTCGACCCGGCCGCCGTGGAGTCAGCCGCGCAGCCGCAGCCCGCGCGGGGTGGCGTGGAAACCGGCGCCCTCCAGGACCGCACCCAGGGCTGAACCGAGCGCCTGCTCGCCGTTGGCCTTCTCCACCGTCAGGCCGGTCAGCCGGCCCGCCCGGACCGCCGCCACTAGCTCCGGCACGGCTGCGCCCAGCAGCTGCTCGTCCTCGGTCCAGCAGAGCAGGGACTTGCCGCCGCGCTCCAGGTAGAGCACCAACTCCCCGTCGACCAGCACCACCAAGGCGCCCGCCTTGCGGCCGGGGCGGTGCGCGCCGGTCCCGTCGCCCGGAGGCTCGGGCCAGGGCAGTGCGGCGCCGTAGGCGTTGGCCGGGTCGGCGGCGGCCAGCAGCTGGGCCTGCGGCCGGCCGGCCGGGGTGCCGGCCTGCTCGGGCCAGTCGGCGGCGCCGGCCCGCTCCAGCCGGGAGTTGACCGAGCGCAGCCGGTCGGCGGCGCCGTCCATGGCGAACTGGGCCCCGCCCAGCCCCTCGACCAGGTAGCCGCGGCGGGCCCGACCGCGCTCCTCGAAGGCGGCGAGCACCCGGTAGACGGCCGCGAAGCCGCCCGCCACCCGTTCGGCCTGCACGGTGCCGCGGGTCAGCACGCCGTGCCGGTCCAGCAGCACCTGGGCCTGTCCGGCGGCCCGGGCGGTCGGCTCGGCCGCGGCGGGCAGCAGCGACCAGCGCCCGCCGACGGTCGGGTCGGCGGGCCGGGCCGGGACCCGGCCCAGCCCGCCGTACCGGCCGCGCGGCACCGCCCGCGGCGCCCGGTGCGCGGTGGACCCCGGGGTGCGGCCGGAGCCGAGCAGGGCCCGGACCGGGGCCAGGGTGTCGTTGGTGATCAGGCCGGCCCAGACCAAGTCCCAGAGCGCGGCGACGGTCTCCGGCTCGGGGGTGTCCGGCACCTGGGCGCACAGGTCCTTGAAGAGCAGGCCGTAGCCGCTGGCCAGCGCGGCCAGCAGGGCGTCGTGCAGCGGGGTGCGGGTGAGCGGCAGCGGGTCGGGGCGGACCAGGTCGACCGCCTCGCCCAGGTGCAGGCTGATCCAGCCGTCCTTGCCGGGCAGCGCGCCGGCGCCGACCCAGCCGATCTCGCCCTGGGCCATCAGCCGGTCCAGCCGGTCGGGCTGGTAGTCGGTCAGCCGGGCCGGCAGGATCAGCCGCTCCAGCGCGGAGGCCGGCAGCACCGCGCCCTGCAGCTGTTCCACGATCCGGAACAGCCCGTCCTCGCCGCGCAGCTGATGGCCGGCCAGGTGCTGCCACTGGGGCAGGAAGGCGGCCAGCGCGCGCGGCGGCACCGCCTCCACCTCCTGGCGCAGCGCGGCCAGCGAGCGGCGGCGCAGGCGGCGCAGCACCTCGGCGTCGCACCACTCGGGCTCGCCGGTGCCGCCCGCCTCCACCGGCCGGAACTCGCCCTGGACCAACCGACCGGCGGCGGTCAGCCGCTGCAGGGTGCCGGTGACCACGGCGGTGCCCAGGCCGAACCGCGCGGCGGCCAGGCGGGCGGTGAACGGGCCGTTGGTGCGGGCGTGGCGGGCCAGCAGGTCGCCCAGCGGGTCCTTCACCGGCTCGGTGAACGCCTCCGGCACGCCGACCGGCAGCGGGGTGCCGAGCGCGTCGCTCAGCCGCCCGGCGTCCTCGACCGCGGCCCAGCGCTGCTCGCCGGCGATCCTGACCTCGATCGCCCGGCGGGCCGCCTGCAGCTCGACCGGCCAGGCCGGGTCGGCGCCGCGCTCGGCCAGTTCGGCGGTGCCGAGCGGGCCGAGCAGCCGCAGCGCGTCGGCCACCCCCTCGACGTCCTTGATCCGGCGCTCCGGGGTGAGCCGCTGCAGCTCCGCCTCCAGCCCGGCCAGCACCGCCGGGTCGATCAGCTCGCGCAGCTCGGCCTGCCCGAGCAGCTCGGCCAGCAGCCGGGAGTCCAGGGCCAGCGCGGCGGCCCGGCGCTCGGCGAGCGGCGAGTCGCCCTCGTAGAGGTACTGGGCGACGTAGCCGAAGAGCAGGGAGCGGGCGAAGGGGGAGGGCTCGGGGGTGGTGACCTCCACCAGGCGCACGGCGCGCGACTCCAGATCGCGCATCAGCTCCACCAGGCCGGGCAGGTCGAAGACGTCCTGCAGGCACTCGCGGACCGCCTCCAGCACGATCGGGAAGGAGGCGTACTCGCTGGCCACCTCCAGCAGCTGGGCGGCGCGCTGGCGCTGCTGCCAGAGCGGGGTGCGCCTGCCGGGGCTGCGCCGGGGCAGCAGCAGGGCCCGGCCGGCGCACTCGCGGAACCGGGAGGCGAACAGCGCCGACCCGCCGACCTGGTCGGTGACCAGCTGCTCGACCTCGGCGGGGTCGAAGAGCGCGGCGTCGGCCCCGACCGGCGCCTCGTCGACGGACGGTGCGTCGGGTGACGGGAAGTCGAGCAGGTCGGCGTCCGGCAGCCGCAGCACGATGCCGTCGTCCCCGTGCATCACCTGCGGGTCCAGGCCGTGCCGTTCGCGCAGCCGGGCGCCCAGCGCCAGCGCCCAGGGGGCGTGCACCTGGGCGCCGAAGGGGGAGTGGATGACGATCCGCCAGTCGCCCAGCTCGTCCCGGAACCGCTCGACCACGATGGTGCGGTCGTCCGGCAGGTGGCCGGCGGCCCGGCGCTGCTCGGTCAGGTAGCCGAGCAGGTTGTCGGCCGCCCAGTCGTCCAGGCCCGCGCCCAGCAGCCGCTGCCGGGCCTCGGGCTCGGGCAGCGCGCCCAGCTCGCGGACGAAGGCGCCCAGCGCCCGGCCCAGCTCCAGCGGGCGGCCCAACGCGTCGCCCTTCCAGAACGGCAGCCGGCCCGGCACCCCCGGGGCCGGGGTGACCAGCACCTTGTCGTGGGTGATCTCCTGGATCCGCCAGGAGCTGGTGCCGAGGGTGAAGACGTCGCCGACCCGGGACTCGTAGACCATCTCCTCGTCCAGCTCGCCGACCCGGCCGCCGCCCTTCTTGGCGTCGGCACCGGCGATGAAGACGCCGAACAGGCCGCGGTCCGGGATGGTGCCGCCGGAGGTGACGGCCAGGCGCTGGGCGCCGGGGCGACCGGTCACGGTGCCGGCCACCCGGTCCCAGACCAGGCGGGGGCGCAGCTCGGCGAAGGCGTCCGAGGGGTAGCGGCCGGCCAGCATGTCCAGCACCGAGTCGAAGGCGGACTGCGGCAGGGTGGCGAACGGGGCCGCCCGGCGGACCAGGGTGAGCAGCTCGGTGACGTCCCAGCTGTCCAGCGCGCAGATCGCCACCAGCTGCTGGGCCAGGACGTCCAGAGGGTTGCGCGGGACCCGCAGCGCCTCGATCCGCCCGGCCCGCATCCGCTCGGTGACCACGGCGGACTGCACCAGGTCGGCGCGGTACTTGGGGAAGACCACGCCGGTGGAGACCGCGCCCACCTGGTGCCCGGCCCGGCCGACCCGCTGCAGGCCGGAGGCGACCGAGGGCGGCGACTCGACCTGCACCACCAGGTCGACCGCCCCCATGTCGATGCCCAGCTCCAGGCTGGAGGTGGCCACCACCGCGGGCAGCCGGCCGGCCTTGAGCTCCTCCTCGACCTGGGCGCGCTGCTCCTTGGAGACCGAGCCGTGGTGGGCCCGGGCCAGCACCGGCGGGGCGCCGCGGGACGCGCCGGAGCCGCCCATCAGCTCGGCCGGGGCGTGCGCCTCGGCCGGCGGTGCGCCGGTGGCCCGCTCGTGGGCGATCTCGTTCAGCCGGTTGCAGAGCCGCTCGGCCAGCCGGCGGGAGTTGGCGAAGACGATGGTGGAGCGGTGGGCCTGGACCAGGTCCACGATCCGCTCCTCGACGTGCGGCCAGATGCTCGCCCGGGCCTGCTCCGACCCCTCGGTGGCCGGGGCCGGGGAGAGCTCGCCCAGGTCGGCCACCGGGACCACCACCGAGAGGTCGAACTCCTTGGCGGCGGGGGGCTGGACGACGGTGGCGCCGCGCTGCGGGGAGAGGTAGCGGGCCACCTCCTCCACCGGACGGACGGTGGCGGACAGGCCGATCCGGCGGGCCGGGCGCTCCAACAGCTGGTCCAGCCGCTCCAGGCTGAGCGCCAGGTGGGCGCCGCGCTTGGTGCCGGCCACCGCGTGCACCTCGTCCAGGATCACCGTGTCGACGCCGCGCAGCGCCTCCCGGGAGGCGGAGGTGAGCAGCAGGAAGAGCGACTCGGGGGTGGTGATCAGGATGTCCGGCGGGTGGCTCTGGAACTTGCGCCGCTCGGCGGCCGGGGTGTCGCCCGAGCGGATGCCGACCTGCACCTCGGGCTCGGGCAGGCCGAGCCGGACGGCGGCCTGGCGCAGACCGGCCAGCGGGGCGCGCAGGTTGCGCTCCACGTCCACCGCGAGGGCCTTCAGGGGGGAGACGTAGAGCACCCGCAGGCGCTTGCGCGGCTCGGCGGGCGGCGGGGTGGTGGCGAGGCGGTCCAGCGCGGAGAGGAAGGCGGCCAGCGTCTTGCCGGAGCCGGTGGGGGCCACCACCAGCACGTCGCTCTGTTCCCGGATGGCGGCCCAGGCACCGGCCTGGGCGCCGGTCGGGCCCGCGAAGGCGGCCTCGAACCAGGCGCGGGTGGCCGGGGCGAAGCCGGCCAGGGGGTCGGTGGGGAGGTGCTGGTCCGCCATGCCCCCATGGTGCCGGGTGGGGGTGACAGTGCGGGGCGAGCCCGGGCGGCGGATGCGACCGGATGGCGGCGAGGGACTCCTTATAAATGGGCAAATAGGACATTTCGCTCATATGGTGAGGGCCTGTTGTCCCTGGACGGTCCCCCCGGGAGCGGAGGAGCGCGATGGCCGACGTCCGGCTGGTGTCCCGCCGGCGGCGCCGAACCCTGGTGCTGCGCAGCACGCCCGCCGCGCTGGCGGCGGCCCTGCTGCTGGGCGGCGCGCTCCCGTACATGGCGGACGGGCCGCGGACCTTCCTCAGCTACCTGGTGCTGGCCGACCGCACCGACGCGCAGGGCGTGGCGGTGGCCGACGCGGCGGTGCGGGCCGCCGGCGGACAGGTGGTGCAGGAGTACCCGCAGGTCGGCATGGTGCTGGCGTACGCGGCGGACGGCTCGTTCGCGGCCCGGGTGCGCGGCCGGTCCGGGATCGCGGCGGCCGGCGCCACCCGCACCGCCAAGGTGCCGGGCCCGCCGCGCGCGGTGGCCGGCGCCGGGGACTTCCGCCACGGCGCGGGGGACGCCGCGGAGCGGATGGAGGGGGACACCACGCCCACCGTCCCGGACCCGGCGGAGCGCGGCGGCTGGAACCTCACCATGATGGGCGACGATCCGGCCGCGGCGGCCGGCGGCACGCTGCCGGCCGCCGCGCCCGGCGGCCCGGCCGCGGCCGCGCAGCGGGAGTCGGCGCTGCACCAGGTGCTGGTCGCGGTGCTGGACTCGGGGGTCGACGACACCCATCCGGACCTGCGCGACGCGGTCTCCCCGGCCGACTCGGTCTCCTGCGCCGACGGCCGACCGGACGCCCGGTCCGGCGCCTGGCGCCCGGACCCCTCGGTGGCCGAGAGCGGCCACGGCACCCACGTGGCGGGGTTGATCGGGGCCGCCCGGGACGGGCACGGGGTGGTCGGGGTGGCGCCCGGGGTGCGGATCGCGGCGGTGCGGCTGCTCGGGCCGCTGGGCCAGTACTACCCGGAGAACATCGTCTGCGGGCTGCTCTGGGCGGCCGACCACGGTGCGGTGGCGATCAACGACAGCTACTTCGCCGACCCGTGGAAGTACAACTGCCCCCAGGACCCGGACCAGGGCGCGATGATCCAGGCGGTCGGCCGGGCGGTGGCCTACGCCCAGCGGCGCGCGCTGGTGGTCGCCTCGGCGGGCAACGACGGGCAGGACCTGACCGGCCCGCGCACCGACCGGCGCAGCCCCAACGACCGGCTCTCCGGCCCCGGGGACGACCGGCAGCTCGGGCCGGAGTGCATCCGGCTGCCGGGCGAGCTGCCCGGGGTGGTCTCGGTCGGCGCGGTGACCCGCACCGGCGCGATCGCCTCCTACTCCAACTACGGCGACGGCCGGATCACCCTGGCCGCGCCCGGCGGGGACCCGGACGGCGGCCCGGACGACGCGATCGTCTCGGACTGGCCGGGCGGGCGGTACGCGGCGCTGGCCGGCACCTCGATGAGCGCGGCGCACGTGACCGGTGCGATCGCGGTGGCCGCCGCGCTGCACCCGGACTGGGGGCCGGACCGGCTGCGCGGCCTGTTGCTGACCCAGGCGCACGCCAACTGCCTGGTGGGCGCCGGACTCTGCCGGGACCGGGCCGGCTACGGCGCCGGGATCGTGGCACTGCCGCACTGAGCCGCCGCACTGAGCTGCCGGACCGGGCCGCCGCTCCCGGCCGCTCCGGGCCGCTCGGGCGCCGGTCGTCGCGGGGGGCTCGGCGATACTGGGGCGCATGAGGCTGACCGAGTTCTGGCAACGGATGGACGACCACTTCGGCTCCGGGTACGCGGAGTCCTTCGCCCGCGACCACGTGATGAGCGAGCTCGGCGGCCGCACCGTGCACCAGGCGCTGGAGGCCGGCTGGGAGGCCAAGGAGGTCTGGCGGGTGGTCTGCCAGGTCATGGGGGTGCCGTCCCGGCTGCGCTGAGGCGCGGCGCCGCGGGGCGGGAGGACCTCGCCCCGGGCCGCCCGCTGAATCGAACTGATGTTCCCTATACTGGTTTCGCGGCGAGTTTTCCACAGGCCCAGCCCGTCCGGGGCCGATTGTCGGTGGGACGCGCTAGCGTCGAGGACGATGAAGCGCACAGCACAGAACCCGAGGGTGGAAGCCATGGCAGCAGGTACGGACCGCGAGAAGGCTCTTGAGACCGCGCTCGCCCAGATCGAGCGGCAGTTCGGCAAGGGCTCGGTGATGCGCCTGGGCGACCAGGCCCGTGCCCCGATCGACGTGATCCCGACCGGATCCACCGCGCTGGACGTCGCCCTCGGCGTCGGCGGGCTGCCGCGCGGCCGTGTGATCGAGATCTACGGCCCGGAGTCCTCCGGCAAGACCACGCTGACCCTGCACGCGGCGGCCAGTGCGCAGAAGCTCGGCGGCACCGTGGCCTTCGTGGACGCCGAGCACGCCCTCGACCCGGAGTACGCCCGCAAGCTCGGCGTGGACACCGACGCACTGCTGGTCTCCCAGCCGGACACCGGCGAGCAGGCGCTGGAGATCACCGACATGCTGATCCGCTC
This sequence comes from Kitasatospora sp. NPDC058965, assembly GCF_042741245.1. Taxonomy (NCBI): domain Bacteria; kingdom Bacillati; phylum Actinomycetota; class Actinomycetes; order Kitasatosporales; family Streptomycetaceae; genus Kitasatospora; species Kitasatospora sp. NPDC058965. The sequence continues at coordinate 12,654 of NZ_JBHYKG010000046.1, read as the reverse complement.
CGGCGCGATCGACCTGATCATCATCGACTCGGTGGCCGCCCTGGTGCCGCGCGCCGAGATCGAGGGCGAGATGGGCGACTCGCACGTGGGTCTGCAGGCCCGGCTGATGAGCCAGGCGCTGCGCAAGATCGCCGGTGCGCTGAACCAGTCGAACACCACCGCGATCTTCATCAACCAGCTGCGCGAGAAGATCGGCGTGATGTTCGGCTCCCCGGAGACGACCACCGGTGGCCGCGCGCTGAAGTTCTACGCCTCGGTGCGCCTGGACATCCGCCGGATCGAGACCCTGAAGGACGGCACCGAGGCGGTCGGCAACCGCACCCGGGTCAAGGTGGTCAAGAACAAGGTGGCCGCCCCGTTCAAGCAGGCCGAGTTCGACATCCTCTACGGCCACGGCATCAGCTGGGAGGGCGGCCTGATCGACATGGGCGTCGAGCACGGCATCGTCCGCAAGGCCGGCGCCTGGTACACCTACGAGGGCGACCAGCTGGGCCAGGGCAAGGAGAACGCCCGCAACTTCCTGCGCGACAACTCGGCGCTGGCCGAGGAGATCGAGAAGCGGATCAAGATCAAGATGGGTGTGATCGCGGACCCGGACGCGCCCGCCGAGGGCGCCCCGGCCGCCGAGCCGGCAGCGGACGGTGCGGCCAAGCCGATCACCGCCACCGCGGCCAAGACCGCGGCCAAGAAGACGGCGGCGGCCAAGGCCTGACCCGGCGATGCGGAGGATGCGGGAGCCGGGTGCGGGGGAGCACCCGGACTGGGTGGTCGAGGCCAAGGGCGAGGAGGAGGGGGAGCGCCCGGACTGGGTGGTGGACGGGCCGCGCGCGCCCGGCGAACCGGTGGCACCCGTGGCACCGGTGGTGGAGCGGCCGGACCGGCCCGCCCGCAGGCCGCGCACCGAGCGCCCGGCGCGCTCGCGGCGGGCAGCCGACCGCCCGGCACCCGTCGACCCGCCGCCGTCCGCCGGCCCTGCGCCCTCCGCCGGGCCGCCGACCGGCGCCCCCGCGGACTGGGCGCCCGGCCCGTGGGGCGAGCAGGACTGGGTGGCCGAGGCGGAGGCCGAGCTGGCCGCCGCCACCCGCTCGGGCCGTCGCCGGGGCACCCGCGCCCGGTCCGGGGAACGCGCCCCGGGCGGGCCGCGCGCCGAGCGCGCGCCGGCCGCGGCCGAGACCGATCCGGCCACCCGGGCCCGGGACATCTGCCTGCGCCTGCTGACCGGCACCCCGCGCACCCGCAAGCAACTGGCCGACGCGCTGCGCAAGCGCGAGATCCCCGACGAGGTGGCCGAGGAGGTGCTCGCCCGGTTCGAGGAGGTCGGCCTGATCGACGACGCCGCGTTCGCCGCCGCCTGGGTCGAGTCCCGCCACCACGGCCGCGGGCTGGCCCGCCGCGCGCTGGCCCAGGAGCTGCGCACCCGCGGCGTGGCCGGCGCGGTGGTGGAGGAGGCGGTGGCCCGGCTCGACCCGGACGACGAGGCCGGCACCGCCCGCGCCCTGGTCGAGCGCAAGCTGCGCGCCACCGCGGGCCTGGAGCGCCAGGCCCGGCTGCGCCGCCTGGTCGGCATGCTGGCCCGCCGCGGCTACGCCGAGGGCCTGGCCTTCCGGGTGGTCCGCGAGGCGCTGGACGCCGAGGGGGAGAGCAGCGAGGAGCTGGAGGCCTGGTCGCTCGGCGACGAGTGACGGGCCGTCAGCTCACGCCGACTGCTCCGCACCGGCCAGTGGCGCCGGTCCGCCGCGGGCCCCGGCGGCCAGCGCCTGCAGGTCCTCGGCGCGGGCGCCCTGGGTGGTCCCGACCAGGTGGCCGTCCGGTCGGACCAGCAGCACCGTGTGCGGCCCGGCGCTCGGGTACTCCTCGGTGACCAGCACCTCGGCCGGCACCGGCAGCGCCGCCGCCACCTCCGCCAGCCGCGGCATCAGCCCCGCGCCCAGCCAGCGCTCGGCCGACCAGACCGCGGTGCCCGGCGCCACCAGCAGCAGCAGGAAGGTCGAGCCCAGCCGCGCGTACAGCCGGTCCGGCGTCCCGTCGGTGGTGAGCACCGGCAGGTCGGGCACCAGCACCCCCGGCGCGGTGGCCGGCAGGCTCTCGGTCAGCGCGGTGCCCCGCCCGGTGCCGCGCTGCGACGGCACCCCCGAGGGCGCCACCGGATAGGCGGGTGCCCCGCCGAACCGCCCGGTGCCGAGCAGCCCGTCCGCCAGCAGCGGCGCGTGCTTGCGGAAGGAGCCGGTGAGCAGCGAGCGGCGGGTGTGCGCCCAACCGCGCAGCGGCCGCAGCAGCGGCATCGTCTGGTCCACCGCGCGCAGCCGGGCGCCCACCGCCCCGCGCCGCTCCGCCTCGTAGCCGTCCAGCAGCGAGCCACCGGGCTGCGGCCCGCCGGAATGGGGGTCCTCCCGGCCGAAGGCCGGGGGAAGGTGCCAGGCGCAGGCCAGCCGCCAGGCCAGGTTGTCCACGTCGCGCAGCCCGTCCACCAGGTTCTGCATGCCGAGCGCGCCGTGCAGGTGCGCCGCGTCCCCGGCCAGGAAGCAGCGGCCGCTGCGGAACCGGGCCGCCAGCCGCTGCTGGGCGGTGTGGTCGGCGGCGGCCAGCAGTTCGTAGCGCGGCAGTTGGCCGCACCAGCCGGTCAGGGTGGACTTCACCCGGGTGACCAGGGTGTCGCCGGTGACCAGGCCCGGCCAGGTGGCGTGCGGGTCCACCGGCGCGTCGGCGGCCGGCCGGCTGGGCGGCAGCCGCCAGTCCAGCCGCCAGAGCCCGTCCGGCAGCGGGCGGGCCGAGGCCTCCCGGTCGCCGCGCCACGGCGGTTCGCGGTGCAGCCGGGCCTCGCCCGCGAAGGGCAGGTCCACCCGGACGGTGGCGATCGCGTGCCGGTCGACCGCGGGCCGGCCGGGGAAGCGGATCGCCAGCAACTTGCGGACCGAGGAGCGGGCGCCGTCGCACCCCACCAGGTGGCTGGCCCGCCACCAGGTGTCCGTACCGTCCTGCGGGTGCCGGGTGCGCACGCTGACGCCGTCCCGGTCCTGGTCGATCTCCTCCACCCGGGCGTGCGGCACCAGCTGGATCAGCGCGGTGGCGCTGGCCGCGTCCCGCAGCCCGCGCTGCAGCCGGTGTTGCGACAGGTGCAGCACCGGGTGGTCGGACAGGTCCAGCCGGAGCACCTCCTGGCGCCGGCGCCAGACCGTCAGCCGGTCCCAGCGGGCCGCGTCGGAGGCGGCCCGCGGGTAGCCGAGGCGCTCCAGGAAGGCGGCGGTCTCGGCGCCGATCACGGTGGAGCGCGGCCCCTCGGGGCAGACCCCGCTGCCCTGGTCGAGCACGATGCTCGGCACCTCGTGCCGGGCCAGTGCCAGGGCCATCGCCAGCCCGACCGGGCCGGCGCCCACCACGATCACCGGGTCCACGGCCACCCTCCGCCCCGGGGCTCGAAGCGGGTCGGCAGCGGTCCGGCGGCGGGGGTGGCGTGGCAGGTCCCGGGTGGTGTCACGAAGAGCAATGCAACAGGTGACCTGGGTGTCCGTCAAGCAGCGGCCGGTGTGCGCCGGTTCGAGCCGCGGCGCCCGCGCGACTCGATCCAGCGGGCGAGCGCGGTGAGGGCGAGGCAGAGGGCGATGTAGATCGGGGTGATCACCAGGACCACGGGGATGAAGGCGTAGCCGTGCGCGGTGCTGATGGTGTTGGCGATCAGCTTCCCGGTGAACAGCAGTTCGGCGTAGGTGATCACGTAGCCCAGCGAGGTGTCCTTGAGGGTGACCACCAGTTGGCCGATCATGGCCGGCAGCATCGACCGGACGGCCTGCGGCAACAGGATGGTCAGCATCACCTGGCTCTTGCGCAGCCCGAGGGCGTAAGCCGCCTCGCGCTGGCCGCGCGGCAGTGCCTGGATCCCGCTGCGGATGATCTCGGCCTGCACTGCCCCGTTGTAGAGGCCAAGACCGAGCACCATGGCGTACTGCGGCTGGTCGCTGAACATGCTCTGGTAGAGCGCGAAGATCATGATCAGCAGCGGCATCGCCCGGAAGAACTCGGTCAGTCCGGTGGCCGGCCAGCGCAGCCAGCGGTGGTCGGAGAGTCGACCGGCGGCCAGCAGCGCGCCCCACACCAGCGAGAACAGGCCCGCCATTCCGAAGGTGGACAGCGTGGCCTGCAGGCCGGTCAGGATCCGCTGCTGCACCGTGGTGTACTCGAACAGCGACCACATCCCCGGGTCGAACTGTCCGTTCGAGTCCAGTGCGTCGAAGACGAACCAGCCCAGGCCCGCGAGCGCGAGGACGGCGAGCGCGCCGAAGAGCCGGTTGCGGACCCGGGCACGCGGACCCGGGACGTCGTAGAGGACGTTCGCGCTCACGCGGCCACCGCCAGCCTGCGCCCGAGACCGCGGAAGACCAGGCCGACCGTCGCGCTGATGCACAGGTAGGCGAGCGCGATCCAGAAGAAGATGGCGAAGATGGCGTATCCCCGTTCGTGGAGCGTGACCTGGACCGAGTAGAGCTCGGCGACATTGAAGGCGCCGGCGATCGCCGAGTTGCGCGGCAGCGCGATGAAGACGCTGCTCAGCGGCCCGAGCACGGCCCGCCCGGCCTGCGGCAGCACCACCAGGGTGAGTGTCTGACCGAAAGTCATCCCGAGGCTGCGGGCGGCCTCGGCCTGTCCGAGCGGCACCGTGTTGATGCCCGCACGCAGCACCTCGCAGACGAAGCTGCCGGTGTAGATGCCCAGGGCCAGCACGTCGAAGACGAAGGACGACAGGTGGACGTCCAGCTTGGGCAGCCCGAAGGTGATCGCGAAGAAGAGCAGGGTCAGCGGGGTGTTGCGGAACACCCCGACCCAGCCGGTGCCGAAGGCCCGCAGCACCGGCACCGGGGAGACCCGGCAGGCCGCCAGCAGGGTGCCCAGCACCAGGGCGAGCAGCGCGCTCGCCCCGCTGAGCAGCAGGGTCTGTACGAACCCGTGCCAGAACAGCGAGAGGTTGTCCCCCTCGAACAGCATGCCCATGCCGGCGGCTCCCAGGTTGATCAGTGACGTCGGGTCAGGACCGCGGTCAGTACCGCTCGAGGGCCGGCGGCTGCGGGGCGGCGGAGCCGGACTTGGCGAGGGTGGCGTCGTACGCCTTCTTCCAGTCGCCGTTGTCCTCGTGCGCCTTCAGCGCGTCGTTGATCGCGTCGCGCAGCACCTTGTCGTCCTTGTTCAGGCCGACGCCGTACTTCTCGGTGGAGAACGGCTTGCCGACGACCTTCAGCTGGCCCTCGTTCTTGGCCGCGTAGCCCTTGAGGATGGCGTCGTCGGTGGTGACCGCGTCGATGTCCTTGGAGAGGAGCTTGTCGACGCAGTTGGAGTAGTTGCCGAAGGTGGAGACGTCGGCGCCGTAGGTCTTGATCTTGTCCACCGAGGTGGAGCCGGTGGCGGTGCAGACCTTCTTGCCCTTGACCGCGTCCGGCCCGGTGATGTCGGTGTTGTCCTGGCGCACCAGCAGGTCCTGGCCGGCGATGTAGTACGGGCCGGCGAACGAGACCTGGGTCTTGCGCTTGTCGTTGATGCTGTAGGTGCCGACGTAGTAGTCGATCTGACCGCCCGCCAGCGCGGTCTCGCGGTTGGCCGAGTCGATGGTCTTGAACTCGATCTGGCTCTCCGAGAAGCCGAGGTCGGCGGCGACCATCTTGGCGATCTCGATGTCGAAGCCGGTGCGGGTGCCCGCGGCCACGTCCTCGAAGCCGAGGAAGGGCTGGTCGGACTTGGCGCCGATGATCAGCTTGCCGCGCTTCTTGGCGGCGGCGACGGTCGGCGAGCCGTCCAGCTTGGCGTCGGTCTTCACCGGGTAGGCGGCGGCCTTGGCGGTGCCGGTGTCGCTGCTGCCGGCGTTCGGCGAGCCGCTCTTGCCGCAGGCGGCGGTGGCGGCCAGGGCCACCACGGCGAGCAGGGCGGCGGAGGTACGGCGGATGCGCATGACGGGAGGTCTCCTAGCGTCTGGGCAGGCGTCAGTCGGGCCGCGGCCGAGCGGTGGCCGGGCTTGACGGGTCATCGGGACATCAGTGGTGGAGGATCTTGGACAGGAAGTCCTTGGCCCGGTCGCTGCGCGGGTTGGTGAAGAACTCCTCCGGGGTGTTCTCCTCGGCGATCCTGCCGTCGGCCAGGAACAGCACCCGGTTGGCGGCGGAGCGGGCGAAGCCCATCTCGTGGGTGACCACCACCATGGTCATCCCCTCGGCGGCCAGCCCGCGCATCACGTCCAGCACCTCGTTGATCATCTCGGGGTCGAGCGCCGAGGTCGGCTCGTCGAACAGCAGCACCTTGGGGTCCATGGCCAGCGCGCGGGCGATCGCCACCCGCTGCTGCTGGCCGCCGGAGAGCTGGGCCGGGTACTTGTCGGCGTGCTCGGCCATCCCGACCCGGTCCAGCAGGGCGCGGGCCTTGGCCTCGGCCTCGGCCCTGGCGGTCCGGCGCACCTTGACCTGGCCCAGCACCACGTTCTCCAGCGCGGTCTTGTGCGCGAAGAGGTTGAAGGACTGGAACACCATCCCGACCTCGGCCCGCAGCCGGGCCAGCTCCCGGCCCTCGGCGGGCAGCGGGCGGCCGTCGACGGTGATCGCACCGGAGTCGATGGTCTCCAGCCGGTTGATGGTGCGGCAGAGCGTGGACTTGCCGGAGCCCGAGGGGCCGATCAGCACCACGACCTCGCCCTGGTGGATCGTCAGGTCGATGTCCTGGAGCACGTGGTGGGCGCCGAAGGACTTGTTGACGCCGCTCAGCACCACCAGCGGGGTCGCCGGACGGTCCGTGGTCGTCTCGGTCATGTCGGCCGTGCCCCCAAACGTCACGACCGGGGGGAGCGACTCCCCCCGGTGTCGGTGTACTGCGGTGGAATGTGGCCGCCGTCGGTGCGGCGGATGCGTCGGGGGCTGTGGCCGGCGGAGCTCGCAGCCCCCGACGAAATTTGACCCTAGGTTGGTTGACCGGGCTGCGTCAGTGCATCTGAGCAGAACTTGAGCATCACGAAAGGGCCACGCGGACAAGCCCGTACCGGTCGGGACTGGCCTGCGCGGCCGGGCGTGGGGGAGGATGGCCGCTCCGCCGGGGCCCTGGGGCCGGGCGGTCCCCCGCCGGTGAGCGATTCAGGAAGGTGTGCGATGCGGCTGCTGCTCGTCGAGGACGACGACCGGGTCGCGGCGGCGCTGGTCGCCGTGCTCAGCCGGCACGGCTTCCAGGTCCGGCACGCGCGGAGCGGGCACGAGGCGCTGGACGCCCTGGTGCCGGACGGCAACGACCCGTACCGGGTGGTGCTGCTGGACCTCGGCCTGCCCGACCGGGACGGCTTCGAGGTGTGCAGCCGGATCCGGGCCGGCAGCGGCGTGCCGGTGATCATGGTCACCGCGCGGGCCGACATCCGCTCCCGGATCCACGGGCTCAACCTGGGCGCCGACGACTACATCACCAAGCCCTACGACATGGGCGAGCTGCTGGCCCGGATCCACGCGGTGGCCCGGCGCTTCCAGCCCACCCCGGTCGGCCCGCAGAGCGCCGGCCCGCAGACCGCGGTCGGCCCCGGCTCGCTGGAGTCCTGGGGCATCAGCATCGACCGGGAGCGCCGCCGGGTCAGCGTGGACGGCCGCGACGTGCCGCTCACCCGCAAGGAGTTCGACCTGCTGGCGCTGCTCGCGCAGAGCCCCGGCGTGGTCTACCGGCGCGAGCAGATCTTCAGCGAGGTCTGGCGCAGCGGCTGGGAGGGCAACGGCCGCACCCTGGAGGTGCACATCGGCTCGCTGCGCACCAAGCTGGCGCTGCCCGGGCTGGTCGAGGCGGTGCGCGGGGTCGGCTACCGGCTGATCCCGCAGTCCCCGGACCAGGAGCCGGACGCCGCGGGGGCGAACGGGAGCGCCGACTAGGCATGCGTACCCGCCTGCTGGGCATCCTGCTCGCCCTGATGGCCGGGGTGCTGGCCGCCCTCGGCGTGCCGCTGGCCGCCTCGATGGCGGCCGGCGAGCAGAGCCGCGTGGTGGTCGACCGGATGGACGACGTGGCCCGGTTCGCCCAGGAACTGCCCACCCAGGGGCTGCCCGCGCCGGGCGGCGACGGCCTGGACGCCCCGCAGTTGCGGGCGCTGCGCGCCGAGGTGGTCCGCTACCAGGCGCTGTACGGGGTGCGCACCGGCCTGTTCCTGCCGGACGAGACGGCGCTCGCGGTGGCGCCCGCCGGCTGGCAGCTGCCGCAGACCGGTCCGGGCGGCCAGGCGGTGCAGGAGGCCAAGGACGGCCGGCGCAGCCACAACCCGCCGCAGGTGTGGCCGTGGACCCCCGACCGGACGCTGACCATCGCCTCCCCGGTGGTGCGCGACGGCGACGTGGTCGCCGTGGTGGTCACCGAGTCGCCCACCGGCCCGCTGCGGGCCCGGATCCTGCACCGCTGGCTCTGGCTGGCGGGCGGCGAGGCGGTGGCGATGATCGCCGCCGTGCTGCTGGCGGTCCGGCTCACCGAGTGGGTGCTGCGCCCGGTGCGCACGCTGGACCGGGCCACCCACGACATCGCCACCGGCCGGATGAACGCGCGGGTCGCCGCTGTCGGCGGGCCGCCCGAACTGCGGCGCCTGGCCGGGTCGTTCAACGAGATGGCGGACCACGTGGTGCTCGCGCTGGACCAGCAGCGGGCCTTCGTGGCGGACGCCTCGCACCAGCTGCGCAACCCGCTCTCCGCGCTGCTGCTGCGGGTCGAGCTGCTCGGCCTGGAGCTGCCCGAGGGCCACGAGGCCGAGCTGGCCCAGGTGCGCGAGGAGGGCACCCGACTGGCCCGGGTACTGGACGACCTGCTGGGCCTGGCCACCGCCGAGGGCAGCCGGCCGCAGCCGGAGCCGGTGGACCTGACCTCGCTGGTGCTGGCCCGGGTGGACGGCTGGCAGCCGGTGGCCCAGCAGCGCGGCATCCGGCTGGGCAGCGGCACCCCGTCCTACCTCAAGGCCTGGACCGACCCGATCGGCTTCGGCAGCGCGCTGGACGCGGTGCTGGACAACGCGCTCAAGTTCAGCCCGCCCGGCGGCACGGTCGCGGTCACGCTGCGCACCGGCCGCCGGGAGGTGCTGGTGACGGTGACCGACGACGGTCCCGGGCTGACCGAGGAGGAGCTGGCCCGGGCCGGCGACCGGTTCTGGCGCAGCCCGCGGCACCAGAACGTGGACGGCTCGGGCCTGGGCCTGTCGATCGCCCGCACCCTGCTGCTCGCCGGCGGCGGCTCACTGGAGTTCGCGCCGGCCGAGCCGCACGGCCTGGCGGTCACCCTGAGCGTGCCGCGCGACCAGCGGTCCTGACCCGGCGCCCGGCCGTCAGGGCTTGACCGACCGGTAGTAGCGCCGGGCGCCCTCGTGCAGCGGCAGCGGGTCGGTGTAGACGGCGGTGCGCAGGTCCACCCGCTGGGCGGCGTGCACCTGGTGGCCGATCCAGTCGCGGCTGTCGATCACCGCCCGGGTCATCCCCTCGACCAGCCGCAGGTCCACGTCGTCCCGGGTGATCAGCAGGTTGGGCACCGCCATGGTGAGCACCGCCGGGTTGTCGGCGTAGATCGAGGCGGGCAGCACCGCGGCGCGGTAGGCGGCGGTGTCGGGGAACTGGCGGTGCAGCGCGTCGGTCAGGTCGCCGAGCGGCACGATCCGCAGCGGGACCCGCTGGGAGAGCGAGGTCAGTGCGGTGGTGGGCAGGCCGCCGGACCAGAAGAAGGCGTCCAGGTGGTGCGCGGCCAGCGCGTCCCCCTCGTCGCCGACCCCGAGCGGGGCGGGCTGGATGCCGCGGTCCGGGTCGATCCCGGCCACCGTGAGCAGCTCGCGGGTGATCAGGTTCACCCCGGACTTCGGCTGTCCGACGCCCACCCGCAGGCCGCGCAGGTCGGACACCTTCTGGATCGGGGAGTCGACCGGGACCACCAGCTGCAGGTAGTCGTCGTAGAGCCGGGCGATCGCGCGCAGCCGGTCCTTGCCGGGGGCGTCGAAGTCGGCCACCGCGTCGGCGGTGGCTATCGCGAAGTCGTCCCGGCCGGAGGTCACCCGCTCCAGGTTGTCCACCGAGCCCTGGGAGCCGTCCAGGCGCAGGTCCACCCCGGGCATCGAGGTCTGCAGCGCCTGCTGGAGCAGGTTGCCGTACCGGTCGTAGACGCCGTTGGGCACGCCGGTGGCGAAGCCGCTGACGCCCTTGGGGTAGGAGGCGGTGCCGCCCGCGGCCAGCCACCAGCCGGACAGCGCGCCGGCCACCAGCAGCAGCGCTGCCAGGGCGGGCCAGAAGCGGCGGGCGGCGGTCCGGGTCATGCGGGGGATCCTGCCAGGCCCGGCCGCCGGACGGGAGGGGCGGAGGCCAAACCGTTGTCCCGGGTGCCCTTACCCTTGCTCCTGTGGGTATGGGAGAGAGCTTGCGAACTTACAAGGTCGTCACGCACGGCTGCCAGATGAACGTGCACGACTCCGAGCGCCTGGCCGGGCTGCTGGAGGACGCCGGATACGTGAAGGCCGAGCAGGACGGCGGCGACCCGGACCTGGTGGTCTTCAACACCTGCGCGGTGCGGGAGAACGCCGACAACAAGCTGTACGGCAACCTGGGCCACCTCGCCCCGGCGAAGACCCGCCACAAGGACATGCAGATCGCCGTCGGCGGCTGCCTGGCCCAGAAGGACCGCGACACCATCGTGCGCAGGGCGCCCTGGGTCGACGTGGTCTTCGGCACCCACAACATCGGCCACCTGCCGGCGCTGCTGGAGCGGGCCCGGGTCGAGCAGCAGGCCCAGGTGGAGATCCTGGAGTCGCTGGAGACCTTCCCCTCCACCCTGCCCACCCGCCGCGAGTCCGCCTATGCGGCCTGGGTGGCGATCTCGGTCGGCTGCAACAACACCTGCACCTTCTGCATCGTCCCGGCGCTGCGCGGCAAGGAGGAGGACCGCCGCCCCGGCGACGTGCTCGCCGAGGTCGAGGCGCTGGTCGGGGAGGGGGTCATCGAGGTCACCCTGCTCGGGCAGAACGTCAACGCCTACGGCTCCGACCTGGGCGACCGCGAGGCCTTCTCCAAGCTGCTGCGCGCCTGCGGAGGGATCGAGGGCCTGGAGCGGGTCCGCTTCACCTCGCCGCACCCGCGCGACTTCACCGACGACGTGATCGCCGCGATGGCCGAGACCCCGAACGTGATGCACCAGCTGCACATGCCGCTGCAGTCCGGCTCGGACTCCGTGCTGCGCGCGATGAAGCGCTCCTACCGGCAGGAGCGGTTCCTGGGGATCATCAAGAAGGTGCGCGAGGCGATGCCGGACGCGGCCATCTCCACCGACATCATCGTGGGCTTCCCCGGCGAGACGGACGAGGACTTCGAGCAGACCCTGCACGTGGTCCGCGAGGCCCGGTTCACCAACGCCTTCACCTTCCAGTACTCCAAGCGCCCCGGCACCCCCGCCGCGGAGATGGCGGACCAGGTGCCCAAGGCCGTGGTCCAGGAGCGCTACGAGCGGCTGATCGCCCTGCAGGAGGAGATCTCCTGGGACGAGAACAAGAAGCAGGTCGGCCGCCGGCTGGAGATCCTGGTCGCCGAGGGCGAGGGCAAGAAGGACGACCGCACCGACCGGCTCTCCGGCCGGGCCCCGGACAACCGCCTGGTCCACTTCTCGCGGCCGGCCGAGCCGGTGCGCCCGGGCGACGTGGTCACGGTGGAGATCACCTACGCCGCCCCGCACCACCTGCTGGCCGAGGGCCCGGCGCTGGCCGTGCGCCGCACCCGGGCCGGCGACGCCTGGGAGAAGCGCAACGCCGCGCCCGCGCCCGGGCCGACCGGGGGAGTGATGCTGGGCCTGCCGACCATCGGCGCCCCGACCCCGTCGCCCGCGCCGGCCGGCGGCGGCTGCGGCTGCGACTAGGGCCTGTCCGACGGTTCCCGCCGGGTCCGACGCGAACTGTCGGACAGGCCCTGGGCCCCGCACAGACGGCGGCTAGAGTGATCCGCATGCTGGTCGCCGCCGCCGTCTGCCCCTGTCCGCCGCTGCTGGTGCCCGAGGTCGCCGCGGGCGCCGCCGCCGAGCTGGACGCCCTGCGGGCATCCTGCGCCGAGGCGATCGGCGTCCTGCTGGCCGCCGGGCCGGAGCTGCTGGTGCTGGTCGGCGACGGTCCGCAGGCCGAGGTCTGGACCGAGGGCGGGCTGGGCGGCTTCCACCGCTTCGGGGTGCCCCGGGCGGTCCGGCTGCCCTCCGGCGGGGTCGAGGGGCCGGAGCTGAGCCCCGCGCTGAGCGTCGGTGCCTGGCTGCTCGAACGGAGCGGCACCACACTGCCCACGCACGCCTGCGCGGTGCCGGCCGACGCACCGGCGGACCGGATGCTGGGCCTGGGGGCGGGCCTGGCCGGCCTCGCGGACCGGGTCGGCCTGCTGGTGCTCGGCGACGGCAGCGCCCGGCGGACGGTCAAGGCGCCCGGCTACCTGGACGAGCGGGCCGAGCCCTTCGACGCCGAGCTGGCCCGGGCCCTGGGCGCGGCGGACACCGAGGCGCTGGCCGGGCTGGACCCGGCGCACTGCGCCGAGCTGATGGTGGGCGGCCGGGCGTCCTGGCAGGTGCTGGCCGGCGCGGCCCGCGGCGCCGGGCTGACCGGTGCGCTGCACCACGACGAGGCGCCGTACGGGGTCGGGTACTTCGTGGCCTCCTGGAGCTGACGGACGGATGGACGGC
>NZ_JBHYKG010000045.1:0-37913 GCF_042741245.1 Kitasatospora sp. NPDC058965 | reverse complement strand
GCCGGGCCCACTGCCGTCCGCGCCCCGGCGACGGGCGGCGGGCGGGCTCCCGGCCGAGGGCGCCGCGCGTCCGATTCGCGGCACCCGGCCCCGGGCGCGGGACCGCACGGCTCCGCGCGACCCGGGTGGCCCCGGCCCGGCGCGCCGCGCACCCGCCGCCGTACCGCCGCGATCACGTCATGGCCATGCGGAAATGGCCGAAAAGCGGCGCAAAGCCCGGGAGGGCATCCGCATGCCCTCCCGGACCTCCGCCACCGCCCGCGGGGAACAGAGCAGCGGCTTCCCCCGGCCCGCCGGGTCCTCGGCGGCGGGCCGACCCACTGCCCCTAGCGAACTGCTGGTACGCCCGTGGAACCAGGGAGCACACCTGGGCGCACGTCAACACAGGACCGGAGCACGGCCCTCCTCCTGCACGGCACCGCCACCGGAAGTGGATCAGCCGGATCCGGTCCACCGCCGACCGGCCGGGCGTCGTCCGCGGTACACGATCCCGCCATCCGGAATATCCACCCTTAACCCAGGGAAGGCGGCCGACTACGCTAGGTGCCACCGTGTCGGGCGCCAACGCCCGTGCCACCCATGCCTCACCCGACCCGGGGGGCCGCTCGCATGACCATCACCTCACGAGGACCGAACGATCGACTCGGTGCCCTGCTGACGCAGGCTCAGATCAGCAACGCCGGACTGGCCCGCCGGGTCAACGACCTGGGCGCCCAGCGCGGCCTGACGCTCCGCTACGACAAGACCTCGGTGGCCCGCTGGGTGAGCAAGGGCATGGTGCCGCAGGGCCCGGTGCCGCACCTGATCGCCACCGCGATCGGCGGCAAACTGGGCCGACCGGTCCCGCTGGAGGAGATCGGCCTCGGCGACACCGACCCCACCCCCGAGCTCGGCCTGGCCTTCCCGCGCGAGGTGCCGGACGCCGTCCGCTCGGCCACCGACCTGTGGCGGGTGGACCTGGAGCTGCGCCGCGGGCCCGGCGGCGGGCGCTGGAGCGACGGGCTGGCCGGCACGTTCTCGGTGGCCGCCTACGCCACCCCGGTCTCCCGCTGGCTGATCAACCCGGCCGACGGCTCGGTGGCCCGCGAGGAGCCCGCCGCCGCGCCGACCCCGTCGGCGGGGTCGGCCGGGCAGCTGCCGGCCCCCCGCACGGCCGGCTTCCGGGTCGGCCAGTCGGACGCCGCCAAGCTGCGCGAGGCCGCCCAGGAGGCCCGCCGCTGGGACTCCAAGTACGGCGGCGGGGACTGGCGTTCGTCCATGGTCCCGGAGTGCCTGCGGGTGGAGGCGGCCCCGCTGCTGCTCGCCTCGTACAGCGACGCGGTGGGCCGGGCGCTGTTCGGCGCCACCGCCGAACTGACCAGGCTGGCGGGCTGGATGGCCTTCGACACCGGCCAGCACGAGGCGGCCCAGCGGTACTACATCCAGGCGCTGCGGCTGGCCCGGGCCGCGGCCGACGTGCCGCTGGGCGGTTACGTGCTGGCCTCGATGAGCCTGCAGGCCTGCTACCGCGGCTTCGCCGAGGAGGCGGTGGACCTGGCCCAGGCCGCGCTGGAGCGCAACCGGGGCATGGCCACCACCCGGACCATGAGCTTCTTCCACCTGGTGGAGGCCAGGGCCCAGGCCCGGGCCGGCAACGCACCGGCGTGCGCGACGGCGCTGTCGGCGGCCGAGGGCGCGCTGGAGCGCTCGCGGGACGGGGACCCCGATCCGTCCTGGATCGACTTCTACGCCTACGACCGGCTGGCCGCCGACGCGGCCGAGTGCTTCCGCGACCTCGGGGTGCCCGCCAAGGTGCGCCAGTTCACCCGGGACGCGCTGGCCCGCCCGACCGAGGGCTTCGTCCGCTCGCACGGGCTGCGGCTGGTGGTCAGCGCGATCGCCGAGGCCGAGGCGGGCAACCTGGACGCGGCGGTGGAGGCCGGCGACCGGGCGGTGGACGTGGCCGGGCGGATCTCCTCGCAGCGCAGCCGGGAGTACCTGTTGGAGATGGTGCGCCGGCTGGAGCCGTTCCACGGCGAGCAGCGGGTCCGCGAACTGACCGAGCGGGCCTGGGTGGTGCTGGCGCAGTAGGCGCCCGCCGGGGCGCGCGCCGCCCCCTGCGCGCCGGCGGCGTGCTCCCACCGGGCCGAGGTTTGACCCCTGCTCCCGGAGGCACGATCCGCTGGTGACGGACGACTACGACGTGCTGGTGGTGGGCGGCGGCATCGTGGGGCTGGCGACGGCCTGGGCGCTGGCGCGCGAGCGGCCCGGACTGCGGGTGCTGGTGGTGGAGAAGGAGGACCGGATCGCCGGCCACCAGACCGGCCACAACAGCGGGGTGATCCACAGCGGCGTGTACTACCGGCCCGGTTCGCTCAAGGCCAGGTACGCGGTGGCCGGCTCCGCCGCGATGGTCCGGTTCTGCGCCAAGTACGGGCTGGCGCACCGGGTCACCGGGAAGCTGGTGGTGGCCACCGAGCCGACCGAACTGGCCGGCCTCGCGGCGCTGGCCGAGCGCGGCCGGGCCAACGGACTGCGGGTGACCGAGCTGACGCCCGACCGGATCGGCGCCCACGAACCCGCGGTGAGCGGGCTCGCGGCGCTGCACGTGGCCACCACCGGGGTGTGCGACTTCACCGAGGTGGCCGCCTGCTACGCGCGGCTGGCCGGCGAGGCCGGGGTGGACCTGCGCACCGACTGCGAGCTGGTGGGGGCCGAGCGGCGGGCGGACGCGGTCACCGTGCGGCTGCGCGGCGCGGGCGGGGAGCGGGAGGCGCGGTGCGCGGTGCTGGTGAACTGCGCGGGGCTGCAGAGCGACCGGGTGGCCCGGCTGGCCGGGGACGAGACCGGCGTGCGGATCCTGCCGTTCCGCGGCGAGTACTACGAGCTCGCGCCGGGCGCACGGCACCTGGTGCGCGGACTGGTGTACCCGGTGCCCGACCCGGCCTTCCCGTTCCTCGGCGTGCACCTCACCAGGGGCGTGCACGGGGAGGTCCACGTGGGACCGAACGCCGTGCCGGCGCTGGCCCGGGAGGGGTACTCCTGGCGGACGGTGCACCCCGGCGACCTGGCCCGGCTGGCCGCCTTCCCCGGCAGCTGGCAGCTGGCCCGCCGGCACTGGCGGCAGGAACTGGGCGAACTGCACCGCTCGGCCTCCAAGCGGGCCTTCACCCGCGCGGTGCGCCGGCTGCTGCCCGGGGTCACCGGCGCCGACCTGGTCCGGGCCGGAGCGGGCGTGCGGGCACAGGCGGTGGGCCGGGACGGGGCCCTGCTGGACGACTTCGCCTTCGCCGGGTTCGACCCGGCCGACCCGCGCTCGCCGCGCCGCACCGTGCACGTGCTCAACGCCCCCTCGCCGGCCGCCACCGCCTCGCTGCCGATCGGGCGCGAGATCGCCTCCCGGGCCCTGGCGGCGCTGGCCGCGGGGGGCTGAGCCCGGGGGCTGGGGCCCGACCGGGCGGCCCCCGTAGACTCGACGGCATTGTGACTTCGACTGCCCCCTCCCCCCAGCTCCCCGGCCAGCGGCCCTCGCAGCGGCTCTCCACCGCCCCCGCCGGCTACCCGGCGCCGATGTACCCGCACAAGGCGACCGAGGAGCAGCACCGCGAGCACCGGATCCGGACCTTCCAGCCGCGCCGCGGCCGGATGACCCCCGCGCAGGCCGGCGCACTGGACCGGAACTGGGAGAAGTGGGGCATCGCCATCGACGGCACCCCGCTCGACCTCGGCCGGCTCTTCGGCGGCCTGCCGGTCACCCTGGAGATCGGCTTCGGCATGGGCGAGACCACCGCCGCGATGGCCGCCGCCGACCCGACCATGGGCATCCTCGCCGTCGACGTGCACACCCCGGGCCACGGCAACCTGCTCAACCTGCTGGAGCAGAACGGCGCGCAGAACGTCCGCCCGGCCGCCGGCGACGCGATCATCCTGCTGCGCGACATGCTCACCGACGCCTCGCTGGCGGGCCTGCGGATCTTCTTCGCCGACCCGTGGCCCAAGCCCAAGCACCACAAGCGCCGACTCGTCCAGCACGGCTTCCTCGACCTGGTGCTGCCCCGGCTGGCCCCGGGCGCGCTGGTGCACTGCGCCACCGACTGGGAGCCGTACGCCGAGCAGATGGTCGAGGTGCTCGCGGCCCGGCCGGAGCTGGCCAACCTGCACCCCGAGGGTGACGGCGGCCGGTGGCTGGAGGAGCGCGGGGACGGCACCGTGCCCGGCTACGCGCCGCGCCCCGAGTGGCGCCCGGTGACCAAGTTCGAGCGGGCCGGCCTGGCCAAGGGCCACGTGGTGCACGACCTGCTGTTCCGGAAGCTCTGACACCCCCGCCGGCCGGCGCCTACGCTCGTCGGGTGACCAGTCGGGTGCGCGGTCGGGTGCGCGGTCCGCTCGGTGCCCGCCAGGCGGCCGGTGCCGTGCTGCCGGCCGGCCTGCTGGGGTGCGCGGCGCTGCTGGTCCAGCTGCTGCACCGGCAGACCGGCACGGAGGGACTGCTGGTCGGCCTCGCGCTCGCCGTGCTGCCGGTGCCGTTCGTCCTGGCCGCGCTGAGCTGGCTCAACCAGGGCGCCCGGCTGCCCGGCCGCACCCTCGCGCTCTGCCTGGCCTGGGGCTCGGTGGCGGCCACCACCATCGCGCTGGTGGCCAACGACTGGGCCAGTGACTACCTGGAGTCGGTGCGCGGCGCCACCGCCTGGGGCACCGACCTGGCCACCCCGCTGATCGAGGAGAGCGCCAAGGGCGCGGTGCTGCTCGCCGCGATGCTGCCGCTGCGCCGCCCGCCCCGGCACGGCACCGGGCCCACCCCGGGCGCCCGGGCCCGGCTGCGGCACCGGGCGGTGGCCCGGGCCCTGGTGCTGGGCGGGATGAGCGCCTGCGGCTTCGCCTTCACCGAGAACGCGCTCTACCTGGGCCGGGCCTTCTCCGACGACCGGCAGCAGCGGCTGGAGAGCATCGGCCTGGGCCTGGCCCCGAGCCTGCGCGACTACGACGACACCGTGCACACCTTCCTGCTGCGCGCCCTGCTCTCCCCGTTCGCCCACCCGCTCTTCACCGCGCTCACCGGCCTGGGGTTCGCGGTGGCGCTCACCGGCGCGCGCCGGGCGGCCCGGCTGGCCGCGCCGGCCGGGTGGCTGGCGGCGGTCGCGCTGCACGGCTGCTGGAACGCGGCGGCCGCCCGCGGGGTGCACGGCTTCCTGCTGGTCTACGGACTGCTGATGGTCCCCTGCTTCGCCGCCCTGGCCCTGCTCGCGCTCTGGGCCCGGGCCCGGCCGCGCGGCGCCGCGGCCGACCCGCCGCGGTAACCGATTTCCCTTCCGCGTCGCCATCCCGTACTGTTGGGTTCACCGACGCGGGGTGGAGCAGCTCGGTAGCTCGCTGGGCTCATAACCCAGAGGTCGCAGGTTCAAATCCTGTCCCCGCTACTCAGTAGCACGGAAGGCCCGGCAGAGACTCTCTGCCGGGCCTTCCGTCGTTCCCCCGATAAATCCGTTGCCCGCGGGGCAGGGGCCTGCTTATCGTGGCGGCACACTGAAAGGAGGTGATCCTGAGTTGAGTTCCATCAGGATGCGTGAGGTGGCTGCTCGCTAGAGCCGCCCCTGCCTGCGGCAGTACGGCGGCAGGCGAATCCCAAGCAGTCACCCGGCCCGTGGGCTCGTCGGCACATCCCCGACGCCACGGCGGTTCGCCGCCGCGGAAGCAGCCCACGGGCCGTCTGCGTTCCTGGGGCGGGTTCTGTACGGGCTTGGTAACCGTCCGTCGGTACCGCGTTGACTCCTGCACGGTCACTGTCAGACTTTGATTGGCCGTGGTCCAACATCTTCGCTCCGCGGCCCATCGGGTGGGAGTCACGGGGGGACAGCCGGACATGTGGGGTCGGGGAACGGTGCTCGGGGAGCGGTACGCGCTGACCGAGCGGCTCGGGGGCGGCGCCATGGGCGAGGTCTGGCGGGCCGAGGACCGGGTGCTGGAGCGGCAGGTCGCGGTCAAGATCGTGCTGCCCGCGCTGCTGGCGGACGCGTCGTTCGCCGAGCGGTTCCGCCGCGAGGCCCGGATGCTGGCCGCACTCAACCACCGGGGCATCGTGGACATCCACGACTACGGTGAGCAGGCCGGCGAGGACGGCGGCACGCCGGTGGCGTTCATCGTGATGGAGCTGCTGGACGGGCAGCCGCTGGACCGGGTCCGCGCCGAGCGCGGCAGCCTGCCGGTCGAGCAGGCGATGGACGTCGTGGCCCAGGCACTGGACGCGCTGCACGCCGCGCACCGGCAGGGCATCGTGCACCGGGACATCAAGCCGTCCAACCTGATGCTGCGGGCCGACGGGCAGGTCACGGTGACCGACTTCGGCATCGCCCGCGCGCTGGCCGGCACCAAGATCACCACGGCGCACGCGGTGATGGGCACGGCGCTGTACATGGCGCCGGAGCAGGCCGAGGGGCTGGGCACCACGCCCGCCTGCGACCTCTACTCGATGGGCGTGCTCGGCTACGAACTGCTCACCGGCGAGCTGCCGTTCACCGGGGACACCGCGATCGAGATCGTGCTCAAGCACGTCCGGGAGCCGGCGCCGGAGCTGGGCGCCGGGTTCCCCCCGGCCGTGCGGGAGCTGGTGGCGAAGGCGCTCGCGAAGCGCCCCGAGGACCGGTTCGCGGACGCGGCCGCGATGGCGGCGGCGGCCCGCGCCGCGGTGGGGGGCGAGGAGCCCGGCGCCCGGCTGGCGGGGCTGACCACGCGGACCGCGGCGGTGGTCGACGCGGCCGAGCCGGCCCGGCAGGCCGGACCCGCAGCGGCGCAGCAGCCCGAGCCGGCCCGGGCCGAGGCGTCGGAGCCGGTGGTGGTGGGCGAGGCGGCCGCCGTGACCGCTCCGGTGGCGGTGCCCTGGCACCGGCGGCGGAGCAGCCTGCTCGCAGCGGTGGCGGCGGTCCTGGTGGTGGCGGGGACGGTGACGGCGCTGCGGCTGGACTCCGGTGCGGGGTCGGCCGGTCAGGACCTGCCGGCCGCCCGGGGACCGGTGGTCGCCGGTCCGGGCAGTGCGAGCCCGAGCACCGGGTCGCCCGCGGCGAGTGCGTCGGCCTCGGCTCCGGCATCGGCGGCGGCGTCCGCCTCGGCGAGCCCGGCCGACTCCCCCGCGGCAGCCGCCGGTTCGCCCGCAACGGGCGGCAACGGTGGTGCCCCGGCGGGTGGTTCGGGCAGCGGCAGCGGCGCCGGCGGCGGGGGAGGCAGCGGCAGCAGGAGCGGCGGGTCGGCGGGCGCCGGCTCGGCCAACGGCGGCGGATCGGGCGGGTCGGCCGGCACCGGGTCGGGCAGTTCGGCCGGCGCCGGCGGCGGGGGCTCGGCCGGGGCGGCGGGGGGCGGCACCCCCACCACACCGCCGCCGGTCCCCGCCCGCCCGGCGGGCTGCGAGAGCGCGAAGGACATCGTCAACGTGGGCGACGGCACCTTGCTGGGCCTGTCGGCGAACAACATCAGCCCGGGCAACACCGTGGTCTCCGGCCGGAACACCTCCTGGGGCTGGGTGCGTTCGAGCGGCTCGGGCGGCGTGAGCTTCAACGCCTGCAGCTCCGGCGGACCCACGATGGGCATCCCGGTGGGCGGCAGCACCACCCTCCAGGTGGGCGGCTACGCGGCCACCTCCAGCTTCGCGCTGGTCGACGCCGGCGGCGGCAGCTACAGCATCCAGACCCCCTACTACCCCGCCTACTGCCTGACTTCGCACGGCGCCGGCGCCGCGGTCACCGCCGATGCCTGCAACTCCGCGGTTCCCGGCCAGCAGTGGCGGCTGCCGTAGCGCCCGGCGCACGGACGTCCCGGGGCCGGGCCCGCTGCGGAACGGCCGCCGTAGCGGATCGGGCGGGTTGACGGCAACCGGCTCGGCGGGTGTGGTGGCGCCGTCACCCGGATGATTGCCGGGACCGCTACAGTTCCTGCCAATCCAGGAGCGGCGGACGGGGAGTCAGTGATGGCGGTGCGACGGGACCAGGTGGCGCAGTTGCGGCGGTGGCAGGTGGGCGTGGTGGGGTCGCTGGTCGGCCTCGGACTGCTCGGCCTGGTGCTCTACACCACGGCCGCCGCACACCCGTTGAGCGCGCTGGGCGCCGGGGTGATGATCGCCTGCGCCACCGCGATCGGCGGCGCACTGCTCGGCTTCCTGTTCGGGATCCCGCACAGCCGCAGCGCCGCGCAGCAGACGACCGGCGGGCCGGGCGGCGAGTACTCCGCCAACACCAACCTGGAGCAGGTCTCGGACTGGCTCACCAAGCTGCTGCTCGGCGTCGGCCTGACCCAGCTGGGGCGGATCTGGCAGGGCGTCCGCCAGCTCGGCCACGCGCTGGCCCCGGCGCTCGGCGGGCGCGGCGACGCGGCGCCGTTCGCGGCCGCGCTGGTGCTCTACTTCCTGGTGCTCGGCTTCCTGGCCGGTTGGCTGGCCACCCGGCTGCTGCTGGCCGGCGTGCTGACCCAGGCCGACGGCAACGCGCTGCGCCTGTTCAGCTCGGCCCAGGAGCAGCAGCGCGAGGGCAACGAGGTCGGCGCGGAGGACCTGCGGGTCCAGGCGATGGCCCACATGGGCAAGTTCAACGCCCGCGCGGCCGGCGCCGACGCGGAGCGGTCCGCCGCGCTGGACGCCCAGGTGGCCGAGGTCCGGTCGGGGGCCAAGCGCTCCTCCGCCACCCCGGACGAGGTGCGCGGCCTGTTCGCCTCGGACGACGCGGGCCTGCGGATGCAGGCGCTGGCGCTGACCCAGGGCAACCCGGCGCTGGGCGACTTCGAGTCGGTGCTGGAGTACATCGAGCACCCGCGTTCGGCGTTCGAGCACTACCAGTCCCTGCTGGCCGCGCGGGGCATGCTCAACCGGCTCGGCCGCGACCAGCGGATGCGCCTGCGCGCCGCCGTGGTGGCCCAGTTGCTCGCGCCGGACGGCATCCCGGACGCCTCGGACCGCCGCTGGGTGGCCGAGCGGATCCTGGCCAAGCTGGACGCGATCGGCCAGGTCCCCACCCCTCGTCCGTCCGGCGTCTGAGCGGCGCCCGACGGTCAGTCGGCCAGGGCGGCGCGCAGCGCCGCCAGCTCCTCGGCCCGCAGCCCGTGCCCGAGCAGGTACGCCTCCACCGAGCCGTGCTGCTCGCGGATCCGGTCCAGCACACCGGTCAGCAGCTCGGGCCGGGCCGGGTTGGAGACCCGCAGCCGCCCGCGCTCGTCCAGGTACTCCACCGGCCCGTCGTCCAGGCCGAGTCCGGCGTTGGAGGCCAGGTAGTCGGCCAGGATCTCCTCGTCCGGCACCCCCAGCAGGTCCAGCAGCACCGCCACGGTGACCCCGGTGCGGTCCTTGCCCACCGCGCAGTGCACCAGCGCGGGCAGCGCGCGCGGCTCCAGCAGCCGGCGGACCACGGTCACCAGCACCGGGCCGGCGGTGTCGGCCAGCAGCCGGTAGATCTGCGGCAGCGGCTCGTCCCGGTGGTTGGCGTCCTGCGGCAGCATCGGCAGGTTGACCACGTCCAGCTCCAGCTCGTGCAGCCGGGCCGGCCAGTGCGCCACCTCGGCCGGGTCGCGCAGGTCGATCACGGTGCGCAGGCCCAGCTTGGCCAGTGCCCGGGCGCCCTCGGCGGTGAGCTGGTTCAGGGTCGCGGAGCGGTAGAGCAGTCCGGGGCGGACCTCGCGGGCGTTGCGCAGTCCGGCTATCTGAAGATCAGTCATGACAGGGACGGTAGCGACGGTGCCGGGCGAGCGCGAGGACGTATCTGCGCCGTCCGTCGCCGGGCACCCGGTGCACCCGCAGCTCGCTGCGGATCCCGCGCCGCCCGAGCGCCTCGCGCAGCTCGGCCAGGTGCGGGCTGCGCCGGCCCGCACCGTCGTGCAGCGGGTGGACCAGGACCGTGCCGGCCGGGTCGGTGACCCGGACCAGCTCGTCCAGGGCGGCCAGCTGGGCGGCGGGCGGGAAGAGCTCGGGGTAGGCGAAGAGCAGGTAGGAGCTGAGGGTGAGGGCGAAGCTGCCGTCCGCGAAGGGCAGCCGGGGCAGCGCGGCGGCCACGTAGTCCGCGGGGTGGGCGGCCCGGTCGGCGGCGAACAGCCCGCGCGCCCGGTCCCAGCTGCGCAGGTACCGCTCGTACGGGCGGTACCTGGCCGGCTGGTAGCGCTGCGGGGCGGCGGTCATCGCCGCGGCCATCGCGCCCCGGGCCCGCTCGGCCCCGGCGAGCAGTTCGGCGGCCGGCCGGGCGTAGGCGGGGTCGGCGGCGACCACCCGGCAACCCAGCCCGCGGGCCTCGGCCACCAGGGCGGCCGCCCCGCCCGGGCAGTCCAGCACCGGCCCGGGCAGCCCCCGCAGCCCGGTCCGGCTGAGCCCGAAGAGCGCGCAGTACTCGTCCAGCGGACGGGAGGTGATCAACACGGCCCCAGCCGACCACGCGCCGGGGCCGCCCGCATCCCGGGCGCTCAGCCGGCCAGCAGTCCCCGGGCGGCGGCGCGGGAGACGCTGGTGAGCCAGTGGGTGAGGCGGACCGAAAGGAGGAGCAGCAGCAGGCCCAGCAGGCAGGCGCCGGCCACCTGCCAGAACGAGGCGAGGTAGTAGGAGTGGTGCACGCCCGCGCCGTCGTCGTAGTCGGCCACCTGCAGCCCCGGCCAGCCCACGTAGCGCGGGTAGACCCAGGTGTAGGCGGGCAGCAGCGCCAGCGCGAGCCCGACCGACCAGAAGGTGACGCTGACGCAGAAGCTGAACACGTGCCAGGGGAACATCACCACCTGGTACGCCACCGCCTTCCACCCGGCCGCGTCCCGCAGCCCGGCGGTGATCCGGGACCAGAAGCCCGGTCCGGCGGCCCGCACCGGGGCCGGCGCCGGCAGCCGCTCCCCCAGCAGCCGGGCCACCCGGCCGCGCTCCACCGCGCCGAGCCCGCGGGCGCAGGCCAGCAGCAGCGCCAGCACCGGCAGGCCGAGCGCGGTCACCAGGGTCCCGGCGCCGAGCGCGAACAGGGTCAGCACCCAGCAGAAGCCGACCGCGGCGACGGGCAGCGAGCCGGCGACGTAGGCCAGCTCCCGGGAGGCCTGCCGGGCCCGGGCCCGGCCCCTGCTGCCGGCGGCGGGCGGGTCGTAGTCGTGGAGGTCGGGTGCCGTGGTCGAGGTCATGCCCCCAATCTGCCCGCCGGCCCCGGCCGCCGGGAATGGCGCTGCCCGGCGGACCCGGGGTGGGGTTAACCCCCCTGCGGCCGCCACTCGTGTGCGAGCAGCGAGTACTGCAGTGCGTCGTGCCAGCTCTCCCGCAGGTAGAGGTCGTCCCGGATCCGGCCCTCCAGTTGGAAGCCGACCTTGCGCAGCACCCGGGCCGACGCCAGGTTGGCCGGGTCCAGCCGGGCCGCCAGCCGGTGCAGGCCCAGCTCGCCGAAGCCGAAGCCGCAGAGCAGCCGGGTGATCTCGGTGGCGTAGCCCAGGCCCCAGGCGTCGCGCCGCAGCGCGTACCCGATGAAGGCGGCCTTCTGGCTCTCCGCGCCCTCGACGCCGAGCACCGCGTTGCCGAGCGGGACGGCGTCCTCGCCCTGCTCGGTCAGGGTGACGGCCAGCCGGAAGACGGTCCGCGGCTCCTTCTCGGCCTCCTCCAGGTAGAGGGCGACCTGGTCGGCGCAGTCCTCCCGGTCGCGCGGCTCGAACGGGAGGTAGCGCGCGGTCTCCGGATCGCCGAAGATCGCGTGCAGCGCGTCGATGTCGCGCGGCACGTGGTGGAACTCACGGATCGTCAGCCGTGGCCCGGTGAGCAGGACGGGGTGCATGGCAGGTACGGTAACGGCCGCGCGAGCGGTTACGGTACCTGCCATGGACACCGAGGACCTGCGGCTCGCCCCCCGGCCGCACACCGCTGAGCTGCTGCGTTGGGCCGAGGAGCAGGGCCTGGAGCCGGTTCCCGAGGGCCCGCTGAACGCGGTGCTGACGCTGCTCGAACTGGGTGACGCCAAGGTGTACGAGGGCGTCCCCGAACTCACCTCACCACTGCTGCAGGAGCTGCTGTACGAGCGGATCCACCTCTACGTGCAACCCGGCCCCGGCCAGGACCCGCTGGCCTACGGCGCGGCGGTGCGGCTGCTGATCGACCACCAGCGGGCGGCCAAGCGGCTCAACGCCAAGCGGCAGCAACGGCTGCACGAGGAGGCGCAGTGGCAGGGCGAGCTGCTGGCCGACCTGCTGCGCCGCCCGCACCTGCTCACCTGGCCGCGGCTGTACGCGCTGCTGCTCTGGCAGCACGGGGTGGACACCGCCGACCCGGCCGCGGTGCGGGCCTTCCTGGACGGCTACCGGGCACTGGCGGAGCCGGAGCGGCTGGCGCTGCTGGCCGGCCTCGACCGGCTGGACCAGCCGGAGGGCGCGGCCGGCTGGACCGAGGGCGTGCTGCTGGCGATCGGGATGGCCACCGACGGCGGCCGGCTGCTGGTGGAGAACCGGTTGATGCAGCGCAGCTACCGCAACCTGGCCGGACTGAACGCCCTCGGCCTGCCGATGCCCGAGGAGCTGGCCGGCGACTACCCGGCCTTCGAGGCGGCGGTGCAGGCCGAGGCGCTGCGGCTGCTCGGCGAGTGGACCGTCCCCGGCCTGCCCGAGCTGCTGCTGACGGAGTACCGGGACCTGGCCCCCGAGCCGGACGGGGACCAGGTGGACCAGTACGTGATCGACCGCGGCCTGGTCGAGCTGCCCGACCTGGCCGAGTGGGACGGGGACGCTACAGCGTGACCCCGCCGGCCGCCAGCCACTGCGCCGGGTCCACCGGGGCGCCGCCGCCGGGACGGACCTCCAGGTGCAGGTGCGGGCGGGTGGCGCTGCCGGTGGTGCCGACCCGGCCGAGCTCCGCGCCGGCGGCCACCGGGCCGGCCGGGACGGTGATCGAGGCGAGCTGGCAGTACCAGATCTCGGTGCCGTCGGGCAGGGTCTGGATCACCCGGTAGCCGTGCACGCCGGTCCAGCCGGCCGAGCTGACGGTGCCGCCGGCCACCGCGAGCACCGGGGCACCGGCCGGGGCGGCCAGGTCCAGGCCGGTCTGCAGCTGGGCCCACGGCGAGGCGGCGGCGGCCAGCGTCCAGGCGGCCAGCGGGGCCTGCAGGTCGAGCGGGGCGTCGGTGGACTGCGGGGCGACGGCCTGCACCGGCTGGACCACCTGCACGGCCTGCAGCGGCTGCACGGCCGGGGTGGACCGGACCGGCGGGGCCGGCTGGGGCTGCTGGGCGGCGCGCTTGGCGGCGGCCTCGTGCGCGGCCTCCAAGCGGGCGGCCTCCTCGGCGGCGGTGCGCTGGTCGGCCTGCTGCTGGATCCGGGCGGCCAGGGCCAGGCCGGGGTCGGCGCCCTGCGGGCCGCTCTCCTCGGTGGCGACCATGGCGGGCGCGGGCGCGGCGGCCTGGGCGGCGGTGGCGCCGATGCCGGTGGTGGCGCCCAGCGCGGCGGCCATCGCGGTCACGCCGAGCACCGGGGAACCGGGGCGGGACTGGCGCGGCAGCCGGTGCCGGGAGTTCTCGTCGGTGGTGCCCGGGTGGTCGAGCAGGGCCGGGGTGTGCGTCGACGCCACGGAGGCGTGCTCCTTTCCTTCCGTCTCGCCTACCGGGTTAGCTGACGGGTTCGGAGCAGGAAGGTCTCCTACGGACCGGTGCGGGCCGGTCCGATTCACCCCAAGGAACGGTGGTTCCCCGGCTCCCGGGCCGCCCTTCGGACGGCCCTGCGGATTAGGCGACGGCGCACGGTGCCGTCTGGGTACGGCGTTGCCGACCGCGCTGCGTTATTGAAATTTAATCCCAGAGGCCCGCGATTCCAAGCGCTCCCCGCGGGATTGTCGCAGCCTCACCTTGAGTGTCCGGTTGAGTACACGTACTCAGGTGCCGAGGGCCGGAGTTGGCGATTCTTCAGGCATGACTTCTCCAGTGTTGCCGAGAACCACCTCGGCCTACTACGTGCAGGCGGTCCTCTCCTTCGCGCTCGCCGCCGGCGGCCTCGCGCTGGGCATCGCCTACCTGCCGGTCAGCGCCTGGATGCGGGCCTTCCTGGCGCTCGGCCTGCTCTACACGGTCACCTCCGCCTTCACCCTCGCCAAGGTGATCCGGGACCGCCAGGAAACCGGCGAGCTGGTGAACCGGGTCGACCAGGCCCGGCTGGAGCGGCTGCTGGCCGAGCACGACCCGTTCCGGGTCGACGGCTAGGCCCGGGCCGCCCGAGGGACTTGACGGCTAAGGCTATTAGCCATAGCTTTGTGGATGTCGGCAGCGGCCGGCACCGCCGAAGGTCCGTCAGTCCAGGAGGAAGCCGTGCACACGCTCACCGCCCCGCAGACCCAGTACCTGCAGCTCCCCGGCGGCACCATCGCCTTCGACGACACGGTCGAGGGCACCGGCCACCCGGTCCTGCTGCTCCCCGGCATGCTCGACTCCCGGGCCTCCTACCGGCACCTGCGCCCGCTGCTCGTCGCCGCCGGCCGCCGGGTGATCACCATGGACCTGCGCGGCTTCGGCGAGTCCTCGATCGACTGGGACGACTACAGCCCGGCCGCCGCCGCCCACGACGCGCTGGCCCTGCTGGACCACCTGGGCGTCGAGCAGGCCGTGCTGGCCGGCAACTCCTACACCGGCGCCAGCATCGTCAAGGCGGCGGCCCTGGCCCCCGAGCGGGTGGCCGGCCTGGTGCTGATCGACGCGTTCGTCGAGAACGTGCCGCCGACCGTGCTGGGCCTCGCGATGCTCCGCCTGCTGGGCGCGGCGCTGCTCGCCTCCCCGAAGGTGTGGGGCTACTACCTGAACAAGATGGCCTACCCGGGCGGCGCGACCGAGGAGATCGCCGCCTACAACGCCGGCCTGGTGGCGGCGCTGCGCACCCCGGGCCGCAAGCGGGCCACCCGCGGCCAGGTCGGCGGCAACGCCGCGCCGGAGGGCTGGTGCGAGGGCGTCGAGGTGCCGACCCTGGTGCTGATGGGCAGCAAGGACCCCGACTTCCCCGACCCGGAGCTGGTGGCGGACCGTCAGGTCAAGGCGCTGAACGGCCGTAAGGTGATGATCCAGGGCGCCGGCCACTACCCCCACGCCCAGTCCCCGCAGGCCGTCGCCGACGCCGTGCTCCCGTTCCTCACCGAGGTGGCCTGATGCCCCGAGCCGGACTCAACCCCGACGCCGTGGTCGACCACGCGCTCGCGCTGATCGACGCGGAGGGCCCCGACGCCCTCACCCTGGCCGGCGTGGCCCAGCTGGCCGGGGTGGCCGCCCCCTCGCTCTACAAGCACGTGCCCGGCGGCCTGGCCGGACTGCGCCGGCTGATCGCGATCCGGGTCACCAAGGACTTGGCCGCCCGGCTGCGGTCGGCGACCGACGGACTGACCGGCGACGCCGCGGTGGAGGCGCTGCTGCGGGCCTACCACGGCTTCGCACTGGAGCACCCGCGCCGCTACGCCGCACTGCCGCAGGCCCCCTCGGCCGCCGACGACGAACTGCTCGGGGCCGCCACCGCCCTGGTCGGGGCGATCTTCCAGGTGCTGGAGGGGTACGGGATCGAGGACTCCGAGGCGGTGCACGCGACCCGCACCGTGCGCGCGCTGGCGCACGGGTTCGCCGCCCTCACCATCGGGGGAGCCTTCCAGCTGAGCGAGCAGTTGTCGGTGACCCAGGAGCGCATGATCGCGGTGCTCACCGCCGGGCTGCGCGACTGGCCGACCGGCCGGGTGTGACCCAGCCCCTGGCGGGCCGGGCCGGTCGTCGGACAGGATGCGGTCGATGGACCGCTGAGCCGCTGGAGGGCCGCATGACGAAGCCGAGCACCGCGCCGGGCACCGCCGCGATCCCGCGCCAGCGCGCCGGGCGCGCCGCACCGGCCGCCACCGGGTACCCGCCGGCCGAGCCGCAGCCCACCGGTTGGGCCGCCGTCCGCCGCACCCTGGCGATCCTGCGCGGCCTGGTCTCGATGCGCAGCGTGCCGGCCCGTCCGCAGCGCCACCACGACGAGTGACGCTCCGGGCGGCGGGCTGACGCCCGCACCGACCGGACCACTCCGCCGTCGCCGCCTCCCGGCCGATCCGCACCGGACCAAATAGGATATTCAGCACCAAAGTGCGGCAGCTGGGCCGCCCGCCCCCGGAGCGGAAGGGCCCGTGATGGATCGCAGTCCGTCGTCCGACCACGGCACCCCCGTCGTGCTCGAACCCGCGCGCGGCGCCGGGCACCCCGGACCGCGCTCCACCGTCTCCTGCGTGCGCCGCCTGCTGCGCTGCACCAGCGCCGCCGAGCTGCTGTCCACCGTGCTCACCGACGGGCCGGGCTGGATCACCGGCGAGGGCTCCGCGATCTACCTGCTCGACCGGGCCACCGACGCGCTGCGGCTGACCGTGTCCAGCGGTCTGCCGGAGTGGGCGATGGAGCGGTACGCGACCGTCGAGCGCTCGGCCGAGCTGCCCGCCGCGCTGGCGCTGCGGCGCCGGGCCCCGGTGCTGCTCAGCCCCGAGCAGACCAGCGTGGACTACCCCGACGCGGCGGCCGGGCTGGGCACCGGACTGATCGCCGTGGTCACCCTGCCGCTGGTGGTGGACGACCTGGAGGTCGGCGTGCTGGCGCTGGCCCTGGCCCACCGCGGCACCGTGCCGCGCCGCGACCTGGAGGCGCTGGAGACCATCGCCGAGGCCTGCGCGCACCGGTTGGCGCACCTGATCGACCACGTGAACGCGGCCGGCGACGGCCCGGCGCCGGGCGTGCGCACCCACTCCGCCCAGCCCTCCGCGCACGCCGCGCAGCCGCTGCTGGCCACCGCCATCGGGGCGGCCGGGGCCGGCGCCTTCGAGCGGGACCTGGTCACCGGCGAGAGCTGCTGGGACGCCACCGCCTACCGGGTGGTGGGCCGGCCGGTGCCGGCCGGCCCCGGGCCCTACCCCGCGCCCGAGCCGGGCCTGCTGGTGCACCCCGAGGACCTGCCGGACGTGCAGGCCGCGCTGGTCGACCTGCTGGACCGGGGCGGACGCTACCGGCTCTCCTACCGGGTGCTGGGGGCGGACGGCGCGCCGCGCTGGGTCGACGAGTGCGGCGAGGTGCAGCTGGACGTGCACCGCCGTCCGGTGCGGATCGCCGGACTGCTGGTGGACCGCCGGGCCGACCGGTCGCCGACCCCCGCCCGGGGCGCCGGGGACCGGGCCGGGGACGCGGCCGGCCCGGTGGCCGGGGCCCGCTCGGCGCTGCTGCTCGCGCTCACCCGGGCGCTCTCCCGCGCGGTGACGGTGCGTGAGGTGACCACCGCGCTGACCGACGTGGCGCGCCCCGCGCTGGGCGCCGCCGGGGTGGTGCTCGACCTGGTGGACGAGGGGCGGCTGCTGCCGCTGTCGCCCTCGGTCTACGGCGGCGCGCACCGCAGCCGGCTGCACGAGCTGCACGAGCTGGCCGGCGGGACGATGGAGCACGCGCTGGCCCGGGCCACCCCGCTGTTCAGCGAGCCGGCCGCCGCCGGGGCCGACCCCGCCGGGCCGGCGCCGGCCTGGGCGGTGCTACCGCTGGTGGCCTCCGGGCGGCAGGTCGGCTCCTGCCTGATCACCTTCGCCGCCGAGCGCGCGTTCGGCCGCGAGGACCGCACCCTCTACTCCGCCTTCGCCGGGATCCTGGCCCAGTCGCTGGAGCGGGCCCGGCTCTACGACACCCAGCACCACCGGGCCAGCGAGCTGCAGCGGGCGATGCTGCCGCGCAGCCTGCCGACCGTGCCCGGGCTGCGCTCCGCGGCCCGCTACCTGCCCAGCACCGAGGGCATGCAGATCGGCGGTGACTGGTACGACCTGATCCCGCTGCCGTGCGGGCGGACCGGCATCGTGATCGGCGACGTGCAGGGGCACAACGCCGAGGCCACCGCGGTGATGGGCCAGCTGCGCAGCGGACTGCGGGCCTACGCCACCGACGGGCACGACCCGGCCGCCACCCTGGCCCGGACCAGCCGGCTGCTGGCCGAGCTGGACACCGACCTGTTCGCCACCTGCCTCTACCTGACGCTGGACCTGGAGACCGGCGAGCTGGTCGGCGCCCGGGCCGGCCACCCGCAGCCGGTGCGGATCGGCGCGGCCGGGGCCGAGGAGCTGCTGCTGCCCGGCGGCCCGCCGCTGGGCGTGGACCCGACCGTCGACTACCCGCTGGGCCACCACCGGCTGGACCCGGGCGAGTCGCTGCTGGCCTACACCGACGGGCTGGTGGAGGACCGGGACGAGGACTACGACGAGTCGGTGCAGCGGATGCTGGGCGGGCTGGCGCTGTGGCGCCGGCGGACCGGTGCCGACCGCTCGCTCGACCGGCTGGCCGACCTGCTGACGCTGAACGTGACGGAGCGTCACTCCCGGCCGGACGACGTGGCCCTGCTGCTGCTCCAGCGGACCGACTGACGCCTCGTCACGTCGTTCACGTATCTGAATCACGTTCAGGCCCTTGACGTGGGGCCCCGGTCGCGCCTGGAATGTGCATGCTCCCCGCACTCGCGGCGCCGGCCGCCACGGCCGCGCCGGTCCATTCCCCCTGCCCCGCCCGGAGGAACGACATGCGACGACGCACCACGGCACTGGCCTCGGCCGGTGCGGCCCTGCTGCTGGTCACCGGCCTCACCGGCCTGGCCGACGCGAGCACCACCGCGACCGCGCCGACGAGCCCGCACACCGCACAACCGGCCTCCTGGACCGGGCAGTTCACCGGCTTCGGCGGCTCCGCCTGGAAGTCCGCCTGGGGCGAGGCGCCGTCCGGCGCCTGGGGCGGCAGCAACCTCGCCGCGGTGACCGACCCGGCGGCGCCGGGGGACCGCTCGGCGCTGCGGGTCACCTACGGGGCGGGCTCCTCAGCCCCGTCCTGCACCGACTGCCCGACCAGCGGCGGCGGCCAGTTCTACACCTCGCTGGGCTCGCTGGGCCTGGGCGGCCTGGCGAACTCGACCACGCTGGACCTGAAGTACGCGGTCAGGTTCCCCGCCGGCCAGGACTGGGGCAAGGCCGGCAAGCTGCCCGGGCTGTACGGCGGCACCATCGGCGAGGAGTCCGGCGGCAACCACGGCAACGGGTGGTCCACCCGGTTCATGTGGCGCGGCGCGGGCGGCACCGCCAACAACGGCGAGGTCTACCTCTACACCCCCACCAACTCCGGCCCCACCGGCTACGGGGTGGACGAGGGCCTGGGCCGCTGGAAGTGGACCGCGGACGGGAAGTGGCACACCGTCGAGCAGCTGGTGAACCGCAGCACCGGCGACGTCACCGTCTGGTTCGACGGCAAGCAGGCCTACCTGGGCGCCGGCATCGCCTCGGGCATCTCCGGCATCCCGTTCTCCGGGGTCTTCTTCTCCACCTTCTACGGCGGCCACGACACGAGTTGGGGACCGGCCAGCACCCAGCACGCCTACTTCGCGGACTTCTCCCTCGCCAAGGGCGTCCAGCACTGAGAACGCCGAGCGGGGACCGGAGTCGGCCTCCGGTCCCCGCTCGTCACCCTGCCCCGGGTGGGGTCAGTCCTCGCCGCACTCGTGCAGCGTGATGGACCACAGGCCGCGGCCGTGGGTGGCCGCGTAGAGCTTCCCGTCGGGACCGAGCTTCAGCTGGTCGACGGCGACGGCGGGGAGCTCGCCGACCCGCTTCCAGTTCGCCTGGCCGGCCGCGCGGAACACCACGCCCAGGTCGGTGGCCAGGGCGAGGCCGCCGGACTTGGTCACCACCAGCGAGTCGGTCGGCACGTCCGGCAGGTTGGCCGAGATGTCCCGCCAGCTCGCACCGGAGTCGGTGGACTCGAAGACGTGGCCCACCCCGGCGCCCGCGCCCTCGGTCCAGTGCCGCGAGAAGCCGTTGACCGCGAGGTACACGTGCGCGGAGTTGTTCGGGTCGATCGCCAGCCCGGACAGGTAGCGGTTCGGCACCGTCGCGTCCACCGGCAGGTTCAGCTGCTGCCAGCCGGTCCCGTCCGCGTTGCCGACCGCGATGCCGCGGGTGAAGCCCTGGTTGTTGCACGGGCCGCACCAGCCGACGTACACCTTGCCGCCCGAGGCCGCGACCGCGGTGGCCACGTGGCCGGCACCGAGGTCGAAGGCGCTGCTCCAGGCCGAGGCGTCGCGGATCGCGTAGCCCTGGGACTGGATCCACACGTGCCGGCCGCCGGCCACCCAGAGCTTGGCGTTCTGCTGGTCCGCCGCGAGCGGGGCGATGAACCGGGCGCCGGCCCCGCCCAGCGCGTTGTCGGGCGGCGCCACCGCGTACGTGGTCGCCGCGCCGGTGCCGTCGTTGGCCGCGCAGTCCTGGGTCACGTTGATCGCCAGGTACACGTACTCCTGGGCGATGTTGCACCCGTTGGCCGGATCGGTCAGCGTGTCGCCGCCGTCACCGCCGAAGTTGGAGCCCATCACGGTGTCGTGCGGGCGCAGCATCGACTGGCCGTTGTCCTGCAGCCCGCCGGTGATCGCCAGGCCGCGGCCGGACGGGTCCTGGCCGACGCCCACCGAGTAGTACTCGAGGGTGTCCACCGTGCCGTCGTTGAGCGAGGTCCAGTCGGTGCCGTGGCCCAGCGCGTCCACCTGCCCGTTGACCGGGCGCTTGTACAGGCCGCCGTCGTTGCCGGCCAGCACGTAGCTCTGCCCGTTCTGCACGCCGACCGCCAGCGCGTGCTGGTCGGGGTGGGTGGTCTGCGGGCAGTTGCCGCTCTGCTTGGTCGGGTCGGCGTTCCAGCAGGCGAACGGGAAGTTCCAGTACGGGCCGACGGTGTTCCAGTTGGTCCCGCCGTCCTTGGTCTCGAAGACCTCCTCCAGGCCCGCGTACACGTGGTCCGGGTTGGCCGGGTCCACCTGCAGCGACTGGTCGTACCAGGACTGCTCGCCGGGCGAGTCGTCGGCCTTGTTGAGCGCCGAGCCGCTGCCCGCGAGCTTGGTGTAGTCCGCGATCTTCGTCCACTGGCCGAACGGGGAGCCGGACTTGGAGACGTAGATGCCGGCCAGCCCGCTGGCCGGGTTGCCCGCCAGCATCGCCGGCGACTGGTCGATGGCGTAGTAGCGCGAGCCGTCCGCCGACCGCGCGAAGGTCACCGCGCCCACGTCGGCCGCGTCGGTGGGCAGCTCGCCGAGGTTGCTCAGCGGCTGCCAACTGCCGTCCGCGGCCTTGGCGTAGAAGCCGTTGCTGGGATCGCCCGAGCGCCAGCCGACGGCCAGCACGACCTTGGTCGGGTCCTTCGGGTCGATCGCGATGTCGTTGGTGAGGTTCTTGTACGGCGCGTTGGGGTCGTTCGCCAGCGTGCCGCCGGGCAGGTAGGCCGGGTTGGGCGCGAACTCCAGGGTCCACGCGCCGCCCAGGTCGGTGGCGGAGTGGCTCCACACGCCCCGGCTGGTGGCCGCCCACACCTTGTCGCCACCGAACCGCAGTTCGTGGATGGTGGTGCCGTCCAGCTCGGCGCCGCCGACCCGGGACCGGGTGCTGAAGGCGCCGTGCTCGGGGTGGTCCAGCACGTAGACGCCGGAGCCGAGGTAGGCGTCGGAGTTGGTGCTGGCCTCGCCGGTGCCCAGCCAGAGCCGGCCCCGCCCGTCCAGTGCAAGCGCACCGGTGGACTGGGTGGGCAGCTGGTCGCTGATCGGCTCCCAGTGCCCGCCGCCGGTGCTGGACCGCCAGACGCCGCCGCCGGCGCTGCCGAGGTAGACGTGGCCGTTGGTGTCGGCCGCCACCGCGGCCGTGCGGCCGGTGACGTTGCCCATCCCCGCGGTGGAGTTGGAGGAGGCGTCGCGGTAGCGCGGGTCGTCGGAGTTGTAGACCAGGCCGGTCAGGTGGTGCCAGTTCCCGCCGGTGTTCGGCAGGTCCTTCAGCTGGTCCCAGGCCGCCCCGAAGGCACCCGGCGCGACCACGCCCGGGGAGGTGCGGGCCTCGGCGCGCTGGTCCGCACCCTCCTGGATCTCGTCGGCCTCGCTACCGCCGTCGCCCTTGTCGGCCGGTGCGGCGGCGGTGCCCGGGTGTGCGGTGCTCGGCAGGGGGACGGACACGGCCGGTGAGCCGATCAGTCCCAGGGTCGCGGCGATGGCGCAGATCGTGAGCCACCGCCTGGTCCCGCGTGCTGCGGACAACAGAACCTCCCAGTCGTCATTGACCAAGTGCTGGGCGGCACTCGACCACAACTGGGAGGTTGTGTGGAACGATTGGCTGATGATTTGACTGAATCGTTGTCAGCGGACGCTCAATGACGGCGCATCGGTGGCGCCGCCGGCCTGGCAGTACGTCAGTGGCGCTGCGCCCCGAGCCAGAACAGCAGGTACAGGAAGCCCCCGAAGACGTGGGCGGCGGCCATGTAGACGAAGACCCGGACCGCGACCCGGCGGTCCGTCCGCTTGCCGCCGTCGGTGCTCTGCGCGTAGCGGGGCGGGTGGGGGGCGGTGGTGGCCATCAGTGCACTCCTGTCGACGACGGTCCGGATCGGGTGGACGGCACCGGCAGGCACAGGTCGCTGGCCGGGCTCTGCAGCAGGGTGTGGACGAAGAGCAGTTCGACCTCGCCGGTGCCCTCGGCCGCGAAGCGGTGCGGGGTGAGCGAGTCGAACTGGGCGCTGTCGCCCGGCTCCAGGTGGTACTCCGTCTCGCCCAGGGTGAGCCGCAGCAGTCCCCGGGTGACGTGCAGCCACTCCTCGCCGGCGTGCACCCGGACCACCGCGTCCTGCAGGCCGGGCGGGATCTGCACCCGCAGCGCCTGCATCGCCATCCCCGGGGCACCGGCCCGCCGGTAGCCCCAGCCGCCGGTGCGGCTCGGCTCGATCGCGCCGCCGCGCACCACCGGGTCGGGCGCGCCGGGCTCCTCGCCGAGCAGGCCCGCCACGGTGGCGCCGTAGAGCCGGGCCAGTGAGAGCAGCACCGGCAGCGAGGGCTGCCGGCGGCCGGTCTCCAACCGGGACAGATACGCTGGGGAGAGCCCCGCCCGGGCGGCGGCCGCCTCCAGGGTGAGCCGGGCCGCCTGCCGGTGCTCGCGCAACCGCGCGCCCAGCCCGGGGAGCTCCCCGACCGGTGGGTCTTCGGTGGTCATGGGACCAGTGCACACCGTTCGTGCCCCGCGGGCAACAGATGTGCCTCAGAGGCAAAAAAGGCCGTGCCCCGGTGTGCGGGGCACGGCCTTTCCTCCTGCGGTCGACTACTCGGCGGCCAGGTGCTCGCCGCCGGTCACCGCCGTGCCGCCGATGCTGGCGGGCTGCGGCTTGCGCCGGGCCGGCTCGCGGCCGGGCGGCTGGGTGACCCGCTCCACCGCGGGCGGGGTGACGGTGGCCCGGGAGACCGGCGAGCCGACCGCGACCACCAACTGCTCGGTCTCGTGCTGCACCCGGATCTTGTCGCCCTCGACCAGGGTGTAGGTGGTGTCGTCGTGGGTGATCTCCACCCGCAGCAGGTGGTGCCGGACCCGCATCGAGAAGGCCAGCCGGACCAGCCCGGCGGGCAGCCGGGGCCGGAAACCGATCACCTCGCCGTAGTCGCGCATCCCGCCGAAGCCGGCCACCAGCGCGATGCAGGCGCCGGCCAGCGAGGCCATGTGCAGACCGTCGCGGGTGTTGCCGCCCAGGTCGTGCAGGTCCATCAGGGCGGCCTCGGCCATGTAGTCGTAGGCCAGGTCCAGCTGGCCCACCTCGGCCGCCATCACCGCCTGGGTGCAGGCGGACAGCGACGAGTCGCGCACCGTGATGCGCTCGTAGTAGGCGAAGTTGCGGGCCTTCTGCTCGGCGGTGAAGGCGTCGCCGCGGATCTGCATCGCCAGCACCAGGTCGGCCTGCTTGACCACCTGCTTGCGGTACAGGTCGAAGTACGGGAAGTGCAGCAGCAGCGGGTACTTCTCCCGCGGGGTGCCCTCGAAGTCCCAGGCCTGGTGCAGGGTGAAGCCGTCGGCCTGCGGGTGCACGCCGAGCTTCTCGTCGTACGGGATGTACATCGCCTTGGCGGCGTCGCGCCAGGCCGCGGTCTCCTCGGTGTCCACCCCGAGGGCGGCCGCCTCCCGCTGGTTGCGCGCCACCGCGTCGGCGGCGGCCCGCAGGTTGGTCTGCGCCATCAGGTTGGTGAAGACGTTGTTGTCGGCGATCGCGCTGTACTCGTCCGGACCGGTGACGCCCTCGATCCGGAACTGGCCGGCCGCGTCGTGGTGGCCCAGCGAGCGCCACATCCGGGCGGTCTCGACCAGCAGCTCCAGGCCGTAGGTGCGCTCGAACTCCAGGTCGCCGGTGGCCCGCACGTAGCGGGCGGCGGCCATCGCGATGTCGGCGCCGATGTGGAAGGCGGCGGTGCCGGCCGGCCAGTAGCCCGAGCACTCCTCGCCGCGGATCGTGCGCCACGGGAAGACCGCTCCGGCCAGGCCCAGTTGGGCGGCGCGCTCACGGGCCAGCGGCAGCGTGGAGTGGCGCCAGCGCAGCGCCTGGGCCACCGCGCCGGGCAGGCAGTAGGTGAGCACCGGCAGCACGAAGGTCTCGGTGTCCCAGAAGCTGTGCCCGTCGTAGCCCGGGCCGGTCAGGCCCTTGGCCGGGATCGCCCGCTCCTCGCTGCGGGCGGCCGCCTGCACGACGTGGAACAGCGCGAAGCGGACCGCCTGCTGCAGCTCCACGTCACCGTCGATCTCGATGTCGCTGGCCGACCAGAACTCCTCCAGGTACTCCTTCTGCTCGGCCACCAGGCCGTCCCAGCCGGAGTAGCGGGCGGCGGTGATCGCCGCCTCCACCTGGTCGCGCACCGCCGGCAGCGAGCGGGTGGCGGACCAGCCGTAGCCGGTGAACTTGGTCATCCGCAGCCGCTCGCCCGGGCGCAGCACCGTGGTGGCGGAGATCCGGGCCTGGTCGTGCCGGGCCTCGGAGGTGACGGAGACCCCGTCCGGGCCCTCGATCACGTGGTCCATCGCGGCGGCCACGCGCAGGTTGCTGTACCGGGTGTGGTGCACCAGGGTCGCCTTGGTGCCGTGCGCGTGGTGCGCCTCGGCCACCAGCGGGGCCTCCAGCACGGCGGCGGCCCGCGGGTCCCCCTCGCCGCCCACCGGCAGCTGCTCGTTGGCCACCAGCTCGGACTGGACGACGATGCGGACCGGGCCGTCCACCGCCTCGACCTCGTAGTCCACCGCGGCGATCGCCCGCTGGGTGAGCGAGACCAGCCGGGAAGAGCGGATCTTGATGGTGCGTCCGGCCGGTGAGGTCCACTCCGCCTCGCGGCGCAGCACGCCCTCGCGGAAGTCCAGCGAGCGGCGGTGGCCGCGCAGTTCGCCGTAGCGCAGGTCGAACGGCTCGTCGTCCACCAGCAGCCGGATCAGCTTGCCGTTGGTGACGTTGATGACGCTCTGCCCGGACTCCGGGTAGCCGTAGCCGCCCTCCGGGTAGGGCAGCGGGCGCAGCTCGAAGACGCCGTTCAGGTAGGTGCCGGGCAGGCCGTGCGGCTCGCCCTCGTCCAGGTTGGCCCGCAGGCCGATGTGGCCGTTGGAGAGTGCGAAGACGGATTCGCTGCGGGCCAGGCCCGCCAGGTCCAGTCGGTGTTCGGTGATGCTCCACGGGTCGACCGCGAAGCCCTCCTGTGCGGTCATTGCGCCGCCCCCTCGATGAGTTCGGACAGGTCGTCCACCACCAGGTCAGCACCGTTCTCGCGCAGCGCGTCGGCCTGGCCGGTCCGGTTCACCCCGACCACCGTGCCGAAGCCGCCCGCGCGGCCGGAGGCGACCCCGGCCAGCGCGTCCTCGAAGACCGCGGCGTCCTCGGGCGCGGTGCCCAGGGCCTTGGCGGCGGCCAGGTAGGTGTCGGGGGCCGGCTTGCCGGGCAGCCCCTCGCGCTTGGCGGTCTCACCGTCGATCACCACGTCGAACAGGCCGTCGATGCCGGCCGCCTTGAGCACGTCCCGGCAGTTGGCGCTGGAGGAGACCACCGCCCGGGGCAGGCCGAGCACCCGCAGCCGGTGCAGGTACTCCACCGAGCCCGGGTACGGCTGCACGCCCTGTTCCTTGATCAGCCGGAGCACCAGGTCGTTCTTGGTGGTGCTCAGGCCGTTGACGCTCCGGGTGCCGGGAGGGTCGGCCGGGCCGCCCTCGGGCAGTTCGATCCCCCGGGAGGCCAGGAAGGTCCGGGTGCCGTCCAGGCGCGGGCGGCCGTCGACGTAGCGGTCGTAGTCGGCCGTCGGGTCGAACGGCACGAACTCGTCGCCGGTGCGGCGGGCCTCCTCGCGCAGGAAGTCGTCGAACATCGACTTCCAGGCGGCGGCATGCACCTTGGCGGTCTGCGTCAGCACACCGTCGAGGTCGAAGAGAAAGGCGCGGATGTGGTCGGGTAGCCCCAGCATGCTTGCAGTCTGGACCAGAAAGCGCGCCCCGGGGGCGATTCGGGGCGGCGCGTCGTACAGCGTTCAGTCGTGCTTTAGCCACGTCCATGCGAGTGACCGGGCATTCACCAACGGCGCGCCCCATTGACACAGGATTTTGACGCACCATCAGTTCTGCTTCTGCTATGGGCCGCGCACGGCGATCAGCCCGACTGGGCTCCGCGGCGGTGCAGTTGCTCGGCCAGCTCGCGCCAGCCGGCCGCGCACTCCAGTGCGAGGTCGGCCACGACGGGCACCAAGTGCGGTGGGATGTTCTGGAGTTCGCGTTCCGTCGCGCTCACCGAGACGAGCCGGCGGTGCAGCCACAGCAGCAGCGCGCGGCCGCGGTCGGTGAACTTGAGCGAGGGGTCGCGGCGCAGCACCGCCAGGCCGGCGAAGGCCTCGGAGGAGCGCAGCGCGAGCGGTCGGGGGGTCTGGGTGCGCCGGGGGGCGGCGAACGGGCGGGCGGCCGGGGGCGGCTGGCTCGCCGCCTGCGGGCGGGCGGGGGCCGACTGCAGCGGGCGGACGGCGGCGGGGCGGGGGTCGCGCGGGGGCGGGACGGTGCCGGCCGGGCGGACCGGCGGCTCGACCGGCTCCGGGGCGAGCTCCGGGGCGGGCTCCACGGCGCGGACGGCCGCCGCCCGGTCCGCCGCCGGCAGCGTCTCCTCACCGCGGTCGATCCGGGCCCGCACCCCGTGCGCGGTGCCCAGCGAGACACCGGCGGCCTGGGCGATCTCCCGCAGCGAGGCGCCCGGACGCTCGCTGATCACCTGCAGCACCCGGCGGCGGCCCTCGTTCGGGTTGACCGGGCGCAGCCGGCCGTCCCGGCCGAGCCGGGAGACCGTGCCGCCGCCCAGGCCCACCGAGCGGCGCCGGATCTCGCCGACGGTCTTGGCCGACAGGCCGGCGCTGCGCGCGATCGAGCGGTCGGACAGCTCCGGGCGCAGCCGGACGATCCGCTCGGCGGCGGCCTTGCGCTCGGCCACCGAGAGCGGCAGTCCGGGGTGGTCGCCGAGCCCGGCGCCCGACTGCGCCTTGCTCTCCACCCCGCGGACGAAGGCGGCGTCCGGCGAGCCGTCGAAGTACTCGACGGCGATGGTCCGCTCGCCGCGCAGCTCGGCGGCGCGCAGCCGGTGCGCGCCGTCGATCACCCGCATGGTGGCGCGGTGCACCAGGATCGGCGGCAGCTCGCCGGGGGTGGCGGCCAACCGGGCCGCGTACCCCTCGTCCACCGGGGTGAAGCGGGGCGAGTCGCCCGGCTGCACCAGGTCGAGCGGCACCCGGTACCGGGCCTCGTGATCGGCGATGGTCATCCGAGCCTCCCCACGGGCAGCCTCGGCTGCCGAATTCCCGAGCCGGTGCGGATTGCCGGCCCGATGCCACCGGTGATCATTTTCAAGTCCCTTCCAAGGTTTCTCGGCGGGCGGTCGAATACCCTTGCCGGAGGACCCGCGCCGCGCGGCCCGAACCCTTTCCCAGCGGAATTCATTGAGCTCAACGCCCTTGCGCAGCAGTGGGATTCCCGAATTCCGCGGCCCGGCACTACGCCTTTGGAAACAGTCCACCCCGCATTAGGGGCGGCGCGGCCGAGCGCGTACGGTTGCTCCGGCACGGCCCGCCCACCCCGGCAAGGAGCTCCCCCCATGACTTCGCAGCCAGAGCAGGACTTGGTACTGACCCGAACGGAGGGCCGGGCGGGGCTGATCACGCTCAACCGGCCCGCTGCCATCAACGCGCTCAACCACCGGATGGTGCGCGCCATTTCGGCCGCCCTGGACGCGTGGGAGCAGGACCCCGCAGTGGCCACCGTGGTGATCACCGGCGCCGGCGACCGCGGTCTGTGCGCCGGTGGCGACGTGCGCTTCTTCCACGACGAGGCCAAGCGCGGCGGCGCCGCCGTACGGGACTTCCTGCGCGACGAGTACCTGCTCAACCACCGGATCGCCCGCTACCCCAAGCCCTACGTCGCGGTGCTGGACGGCCTGGTGCTCGGCGGCGGGGTGGGCGTCTCCGCGCACGGCTCGCTGCGGGTGGTCACCGAGCGCGCCCAGGTGGGCATGCCGGAGACCGCGATCGGCTTCGTGCCGGACGTCGGCGGCACCTGGCTGCTCGCCCAGACCCCCGGCGAGCTGGGCACCCACCTGGCGCTCACGGCCGGGCGGATGACCGCGATGGACGCGCTGTACTGCGGCTTCGCGGACCGCTACGTGCCCGCCGCGCGGATCGCCGAGTTCACCGCGGCGCTGACCGAGCTGACCCCGGCCGAGGCGGTCCGGGCCTATGCCGAGCCGGCCCGCCCGGGCCCGCTGGCCGCCCAGCGGGCCTGGATCGACCGCTGCTACGCGCCGGACACGGTCGAGGAGATCCTGGAGGAGCTGCTGGCGGCCGACCTGCCGGAGGCCAAGGAGGCCGCCGTGCAGATCGCGGCCAAGTCGCCGACCGCGCTCAAGGTGACCCTGGAGGCGCTCCGCCGCACCCGCCAACTG
Source organism: Kitasatospora sp. NPDC058965 (assembly GCF_042741245.1). Taxonomy (NCBI): domain Bacteria; kingdom Bacillati; phylum Actinomycetota; class Actinomycetes; order Kitasatosporales; family Streptomycetaceae; genus Kitasatospora; species Kitasatospora sp. NPDC058965. Next base: position 9,204 of record NZ_JBHYKG010000045.1, on the reverse strand, counting down.
CCCTCCCTGGAGAGCACGCTGGACCAGGAGTACCGGGTCTCCTGCGCGGCGCTGGCCGAGCCGGACTTCGTCGAGGGCATCCGCGCCCAGGTGGTCGACAAGGACCGCACGCCGCACTGGTCCCCCGCCACCCTGGCCGAGGTGGACCGCGCCGCCGTGCTGCGGCACTTCGAGCCGCCCGCCGGGGTGCCCGAACTCGGCCTGTCCTGACCGGTGCCCGCCGTCCGGTGTCCCGCTCCCCCGGGACGCCCGGGACGCCCGGCCCGGCCCGGCCCGCCGGCCGCACCCGCCACGGCGTCAGGTCCGCCGGAAGTACTGCCCGGGAGTGCCGCCGAAGGCCAGCCGGAACGACTCGATGAAGGCGCTGGTGTTGGCGTAGCCGCAGGTCGCGGCGACCGTGGTGACGGACGCCCCGGTCGCGAGCAGGGTCAGCGCGTGGTGCAGCCGCAGCTGGGTCCGCCACTGCGGGAAGGTCATGCCGGTCTGCTGCCGGAACAGCCGGCTGAGGGTCCGTTCGCTCGCACCGACCGCCGCACCGAGCCGGGCCAGCGGACGCCGGTCGCCGGGATCGCGGGTCAGCAGCGCGGTGAGCTCGACCAGCCGGGGATCGGTGGGCGCGGGCAGGTGCAGCGGCAGCGCGTCCACCCCGCGCAGCTGGTCCAGCGCGACCCGCTCCAGGTTGCGGCGCTGCCGGGCGTCGAACTGCCGGGTGACCAGGTCGTCGGTCAGCGCGACCACCACCTCACGCAGCAGCGGCGAGACCGCGAGCACCGTCGGCCGCCCGGGCGGCAGCGGATCCCGGTCCGCCGGGAAGGCCAGCGCCCGCATCCGGGTCGGGCCGTGCGCCTGGTGCGCGTGCGCCACCCCGGCCGGGACCCAGACCGCGCGCAGCGGCGGGACCACCCAGACGCCCTGCGCCGTGGACACCCGCAGCACGCCGTCGCTCGGGTGGATCAGCTGGTGCACGGTGTGCTGGTGCCAGTCGATCCGTTCGCGGTGGGCGAGTTCGTGCCGGGTCGGCCCGTCCAGCGCGAGCAGCGGAGCCCGGTCCACCCCTGCCTCCCGATCGTGGCGGTTTTTCGACACCGGTCGGCAGGATAGCTGTATTCCGCAGCCCCGGTCGGCCCGGAGCATGGGCGGCATGGACACCAGCAGCCCCGCGCAGCTCCGCGACGCCTCCGCCGCCCGGCTCCCGCCGCCCCCGCCCACCGCCTGGCGTCGGATGCGGCTGTGGGCCGTCGCGCACGCCGTGGACGACCTCTACCAGGGCCTGGTCCCGGCCGCGGTGCCGTACTTCGTGCTGGACCGGCACTACGGCTACCTGGCCGCCTCCGGCCTCACCCTCGCCGCCACGCTGGGCAGTTCGGTGCCGCAGCCGCTGATCGGCCTGGCCGTGGACCGGTACCGGCCGAGCTGGCCGGCCGGGGTCGGCGTGCTGGTCGCCGGGATCGGGCTGGGCCTGTCCGGGCTGCTGCCCGGCTACCCCGCCGTCTGGTGCCTGGTCCTGCTCTCCGGCCTCGGCGTGGCGATGTTCCACCCCGCGGCCGGCCGGGCGGCCCGGGAGGCCGCCGGTGACAGCGCCGGCGCGATGAGCCTGTTCGCGGCCGGCGGCAGCGTCGGCTTCTTCCTGGCCCCGGCGCTGGCCACCCCCGCCCTGATCGCCTGGGGCACGGGCGCCACCGTCCTGTTCGTGCCGCCCGCCGTCCTGGTCGGCCACCTGCTGCTGCGCCACCAGCGGCGGCGGCCGGCGACGGGCGGGGCGGCCGTGCCCCGCACCGGGCGCGACCGCTGGGGCCCGTTCGCGGTCCTCACCGGGGTGGAGGTGGTGCGCTCGGTCGCCTTCTTCGGCCTGAACACCTTCGTCGAGCTGTACTGGCTGCGCGACCTGCACGCCTCGCGCACCCTGGCGGGCACCGCCCTGACCTGCTTCCTGGCCGGCGGAGTGGCGGGCACCCTGCTCGGCGGCCGGCTGGCCGACCGGATCGGGGCGGTCCGCACCGTCCAACTCGGCGGCGCGCTGGCGCTCCCCTCGCTCGCCCTGCTGCTGCTCGCCCCGGGCAGCCTCGTCCCGCTGTGCTTCGCGGCCACCACCGGGATCACCCTCAACCTGCCGTTCGCCGTGCTGGTCAAGCTCGGCCAGGACTACCTGCCGACCCGCCCCGGCACCGCCGCCGGCGTCACCCTGGGCCTGGCGGTCAGCATCGGCGGCCTGTTCGCCCCGCTGCTCGGCCTGGTCGCCGACACCCACGGCCCGCGCGGCGTCCTGCTCACCCTGTGCGCCGTCCCCCCGCTCGCCCTGGCCCTCGGCCTCTTCCTCCCCGACCCCGCCCGCCCGACCGCCCCCTCTGACACCCCGAACGGCTGACGCACCCTCAGCACAGCGCCGTGCCCCGACCAGCGGGGCTGGCCGGGGCACGGTGTCGTCAAGTGGGCCGCCAGGGGCTCGAACCCTGAACCTACGGATTGAACGATCGAGTCCGATCGTTGTCGAGCTGCCCTCCGGGCCGTACCGCACCAGATCGGCGCCTGGCTTCACCCACACCCGCCAGGGGCCGGCTTGCAGTCAAGGCGTGTGTTTTGAGGCCCTGTTGAGAGGACAGAGCCCTACTGGGAGCTGCGGCCCTCGGCGCTGGGGCAGCCGCTTGGGTGGGGTGTCCGTAGGGGGTAGGCATGCTCAGGATGGCAACAGTGGCGCTCGCAACCACGTTGGCAGCCACTGGCTGCTCGCAGGCCAACAAGGTCGTGAGCGAGGTTGCGCAGAGTCCGATCACTCCCATTGTCCTGAAGATCGTCCATGATCAGCTGGTGCAGCTGGCTGCTGACAGCGCGCCGGTCAACCCGACCGTGGCAGCCGTTGCCACGCTCGGTGTGTTCGCCGTGGATGCGGCCTCCTCGCAGGTCGCGGCCGAGCAGAAGAAGAACAAGGCAGCCGCCGACGCCACCTACCTGCTGATCACCCAGACCATCGGCGGCAAGACTGAGACCAGCATCTTCAAGATCACCACGAGTCACAAGCTCCTGGTGGCGATGAATGGAACCTTCGTCGAGAGCATCGAGCCCAAGAAAGTCACCATCACTGCCCAGCCCGGTACCGACTCGACGATCGTGGTGACCGACGCCCAGGCCGGACAGGTCCCCTACATCAATGCGACGGTGCACCTGCGCCGGCGGTCGGCCATTCACCTCGGCAGCGGAGACTACACCCACGCCGACCTGGACACCGGCCGGGACAAGGACCTACCGGCCCCGGACAAGAACGCGGACCTGCAAGTCGGCGACACGGCCGATCTCAAGGCTGTCAATGGGGCGGAAGCTTCGCGCTGGACCTCGTCCGACGCGCCGTCCCAGGCCGGCTGCCAGTCACTGCCGGAAGGGTCCTGGACGACTGTCCTGTACACCGTGAACCCGGGCGGCCTGGGCAACGACGTCTGGTGCGTGCGCAGCAAGCAAGGGCGCTACGGCGTTCTCGCCGGCGCTGCTGCGAGCCCCAACTACGACTGGAACATCGGCTACGTGCTCTGGAAGAAGCCCGACGACAGATAGTCCGCCCAGTCGGGTCTGTTGCCCGGCAGAGGACCGGAAGGCACACGGTCGAACGGTCTTCGAGTGCCGCAGCGCGGTTGTCGACTTCTTCGACCTCGGGGACGCGTGGGAGCCGATGGAGGCGAGCCCTCGTGTGGTCGCCGGCCTGCCGCTGCTCCTCCGCACCGCCGACCTGCCACAGACGCTGACGCTGACGCTGACCAGCGTCGGCACCGCCCTCGGTACCTCCAACCTCGTCACCCGGCTCATGGCCCCGCCGCCGGGCGTCGACAGCCTGCGGCCAGTGGCAACCATCCGCACGTGGGGCCCCGCTCGGCTCCCGCCGAGCGGGGCGCTTCACCCCGGTGGGGTCAGCGGGCGGCGGCAACAGCGTCCGTGTACAACTCCGTCGTCAGGTCGTCGTCGCCGATCCCGAGACCGGTGAGTACCGTGCGGACCGCCGCGAGTGCCTCGGCCAGGTCGGCTTCCTCGGCACCGGTCTCCAGCTCGATGAAGGTGCGCCCGTCCAGCTCCGGCACGCGGACGAGCGTCGCCAGGAACCGCCGGCCGTCGGCCGTGAAGTCGTAGTTCCGGCAGCGCTTCTCCAACTCGATCGTCGGCGCGTATCCGAGCCCGCGGAGAATGGCGTGCGCGGCGGCCGCATCGTCGGCGCGCGTCTCGGCCTCCGGCTTGGACCCGGAGGCCTCGTCGACCCGGGCGCCCTTGTAGGTGAGGACGGTACGGGTGTCGTCGGCCGAGTGCACGGTGCGGATCCGCAGCTCGCGGTCACCGGTGCCGAGCGCGCCGTCCGCCGTGTCGTAGTAGGTGTCGTAGTAGACCTCGGGGCGGCCGGGCCCGTGGGCCTGCTCCAGCTGCTCCAACACGCTCTCGGGGTCTCGCACAACTGCCTTCAGCTCGGCCTCGATCGCCAACGTCTCCTCCTCAGATGACCCGGTGCGCGTCCGTCAGCATCGCAGCGAACAACCTGCAGTACCCGCCGTACAGCGGCCCCTGCGGGGTGGCGACCAGTTTGTAGGTCGCGGACTCGTGCCCCTCCCACGAGGCCGAGAAGCTCGCTACGTAGAGGGTGCTGTCCAGCCTGATGATGCGCCAGACGGGCAGCGTGCGGTACCGGTAGACCTCCACCCCGCCGTCGGATGCCGCCAGCTCGCGAAGGCGTGCTTCGGCGAGCACAACCCCACTGGCCAGGGACTCGGCCGACTCGCCGATCTCGTCCGCACGCTGTGCGGCTGCGGGACTGTCCGGGTCGAGCAGCAGCACGCGCAGACGGAGCGGCTGGTCACCGTCGCGGTCCAGGTGTGGCCGCAGGAGTGAGTCGCGGAGGCCGAGAAGACCGAGTCCCCGAACTGCGAGGACATCGATCTGATGGGCTGCACGCGCGGCCCGCTGGATCTCGGCGGTGGCGGCAGCCTGGTCGCTGTAGACGCGCACGACCTCGGGGAAGGCTGCCAGGTCGAACGCAGCCCCGCTCGCGCGCCGTTCGCGCTGGGGCGCGAGGCCGAGCAAACGACGCGCGTGATCGGGCATCGCGAGCCCCTCGGCAATCCGCTCGAACACGTCGAGCCGGCTGACGGCACGGCGGCCGTTCATCACCTCGTTGACCCGGCCCTGGTTCATCCCGATGGCAGTACCGAGCCGAGCCTGGCTGGCACCGGTGTGGTGCTGCACGACCCGGAGCAGCAGGCCCAGGTCTCGTGCTCGCAGTGCCCGTTGGATCTCGGAGTGCTGCCAGATGGTGTCCGATACGGCCAAGGGCATCAGGGCGGTCGTCATCGGGCCTCGTTCCGGCTACCGAGCGGGCTATCTCGCAGTGAGATTACCCTCCGGGTATCGATACTGACTCTCCGTCGGTCGACTCTGATGACATGGCAGAAACCGCGCCGCAGACGCCGCAGCCCTGCACCGGGCTCCAGATGATCGAACAGGCCCTCGGGCTCAAGTGCGCCAGCTGTGGCACGGACAAGCACCTGCACCGGGGCGAGGCGGTGGCAGAGGTCACCGATGGCGTCGTCCGGACGGAGACCCGCTACTGGTGCCCGATCCACCGCTACGCGACGCAGCAGCTGGAGCCCGACGAGCGCGACACCCCCTACTGGGTCCTTCTGGACCAGATCACCGGACTGCTCGTCACCGACGACGAGGGCACCGTCGAACGCTGGACCATCGAGGCCTCGGCCATCCGGGGCGCAGCGATCCGCCGCGCCATCGATGCGCGCCGGTTCCTGGGATGACGGCACCGGCTGCGCCTTGGCGGTTGTGGCTCGCCGTGGCGACGCACCGGCTGCGCCGTGCCGCTCGCTGCCAGCTGGGCCGGCCGAGCTGCCCTGTCTGTCCGCGCCCCCGCTCCCGTCCGGCTGCGCGATCTTGGCGGACACGGCAGCCGGACGGGCCCGCACACCGAACACCCCGAGCGCCGGCAGGCGCCCGGATCCAGCGTGAGGAGGCATCAGCATGACCATGGCCCCATCGGGCCCGCTCCCGACCGGCGTGACGCGTCCCCTGGACGCGAGGGAGCTCCTCAAGGCCGACGACTACGAGTGCGTCGTCGCCACCGTGCTCGACAACAACCCGGGCATGGGGCGCGAGCTGGCCGAGCGGATCATCCGCGAGGCGCTGAAGTTCGTCGCGACCGCAGCGATCAACCGCAACAGCCGCATCGCGCCCTCCAGGGTGGTCGACGAGGGCTGGCACGCCCTCATCCTCCACACCAAGCTGTACGAGGGCCTGTGCGCCTCCCTGGGCGGCTTCGTGCACCACTTCCCGGAGCGCCCCGACCCGAGCCGCTTCAACGGCGCGGTCGTCCAGTTCACCACCTCGCTGATGGCCGACACCGGGTTCCCCGCGGACCCGCGGCTGTGGGGTGACCCGAGGACGGGTGTGATCGTGGTCGCGGCGAGCTGTACCCACAGCCCGCCGGACTGCCAGGTGACGTGCATGAACAAGCCGGGCTGACCGGGCGTCATACTCGCGGCATGACCGAGAGCGCGGCGCCGTTCGAGGCGCACAAGTGGCTGGAGCACCACGCCGTGGCGATGAACGCGATGGAGGCCGGCCAGATCCGCGTGGACGACCTGGTGAAGGTGAAGATCCCGATCACCATCACGCAGACCGGCCGCAAGGCCGGGGTCCTGATGACCACGTTCTACCGCCTGCCTGACGGCTGGCCAGCAGCCAGCGGGGCGTAGGGGCTGTCCGGAGCGGCCGAGCAAGCGAGGAGCGAGCAGTGGCCCCTTTCATGGGGCACTTCCTTCGCAGCAAGGCCCCCAGCAGCCGGTGTTCTGGCTGGTGGGGGCCTTGCCGCTGCGCTGTGGGCCGCCAGGGGCTCGAACCCTGAACCTACGGATTAAAAGTCCGCAGCTCTGCCGATTGAGCTAGCGGCCCGGTGGCAGGTGGCGCCTCGGTGGTAGGGCACCTGCCAGGGTGATCCTACCCGGTGGGACCGGGCGGACCGCCAGCACATCGGGCCGGGCGCGTACTCGGTGGCGGCGCGGTCAGGTGGGCCAGTCGGACCCGGCGCAGCCAGGCCTCCACCGGGGCCCGGTCGGGGGCGGCGGGGAGCACGCCCGGGCGGCTCAGCCGGTCCTCGGCGGCGGCCAGCAGCGGCTCGGCCAGCGCCGGGTCGGCGGCGATCCGCTCACCCAACTCCCGTACCCCCGCCGGGTCGGCCACCCGCAGCCGGAGTTCGCCGGTCTCGTGCAGCAGCACCGCCTGTTCCAGCAGCCGGACCAGGTGGCGGGCGTGCTTGGGGCGGCGGCCCGAGGTGGAGCCGGACAGCTTGCGGAACTGCTGGGTGGCGTAGCCGAGATAGGACGAGCGGACGGCCGGCGCGCTCAGGAACGACCGGCGGAGCTCGATCAGCTCGGTCCCGAGCGGGCTGACCACCTCGTACAACTCCGTCGGCAGCCAGACCAGTTCACTCGCGGTCGGGTTGCCGGCCAGGGCCAGCCGGCACCACTTGGCCACCTCGTGGAAGGTCCGGTCGGGTGCGGTGGTCACCACCGACTCGCGCGGGCGGTCCAGCCCGTGCAGCTCCTCGGTGGGCACGGCGTAGACGCCCAGCCGGTCCAGGTCGGAGCCGGCGTGCGCCAGCCCGTAGGCGGTGGACCCCACCACGCCTGCCAACAGCACGTTCATCCGGCCCCCTCCCGTCCGTCCCGGAGCCGGCAGTCTGCCCTGCTCAAGGCCGCGGGCGCACCCGGTTTATGGTCGGGGGGAAGCCCGCGCACCGAAGGAGCCGATGATGCCCACCGTCCCCACCGCCGCCCTCGCCGCCGTCGGCCTGATCGGCGGCTACGGCACCGCCCGGCTGACCGGCCGCCGCGAGCTCGGCGGCGCCGTGCTGGCCGCCGCGGGCGCGGGCGCGGCCTACCGCTGGCACCGCCGGTCCGGCGCCGGCACCGCGGCCGCGCTGACCGGCCTGTACCTGGCCGCGTTCGGCGGCTCGCACCCGCTGGCCAAGAAGATCGGCGCCTGGCCGTCGGTGCTGGCCGTGACCGGCGCGGTGGCCGTCGCCGCCACCCTGGCCGAGCGCCGCACCGCCGCCGTCTGAACCCGGCCACCGAACCGGCGCCAAACCTCCACCGGCCCTTCGGGGTTGCAGTGCCCCGGGAACGGGGCAGGATCCCCAACGGCTACCCAGGTGGCCGCACGAGTCAACGGGGAGTCACCGGAGGGGACGGGCGGAGAGGTCGGGGGCAGGGGCGATGGACCAACTCAGCCAGGAAGCAGTGCTGTTCTTCTGGTGGACCGGACTGGTGGTGCTGGTGGCCGGGGTGCCGGCGGTCGCGCTGCGGCTGACCAGGTTCGCCCGCCGGGGCACCCAGGTGCCGGGCACGGTCGCCGAGGTGCTGGTGGAGCACGCACCGGGCAGCGACGCGGTGCGCCCGGTGGTCCGGTTCACCGACCCGGCCACCGAGCGCGAGGTGGTGGGCCGCCCGAGCTGCGGCCGGGTGCCGTTGGCAGGCTGGCCCGGCCAGACGATCACGGTCCGCTACCTGCCCGGCCGGCCGGAGCGGTTCCAGGCCGGTCCGCAGACCAGCGTCTTCGACGCGGCGCTGACCAGCCTGCTGGTGATGACCGTGGGCTCGGTGGCCCTGGTGCTGACCCGGTGGACCGACCCGGACGCGATCGCCACCAGCACCGTGCTCGGCTGCTCCGCGCTGGCCCTGGGCACCGCGGTCCTGCTGGGCCGGCGCAGCTGCCGGGTCGAGCAGCGCACCCGGCTGGGCCACAAGGGCGTGCTGGCCGCCGGCGAGCTGATCGGCACCTTCGCGGTGGACGGCGGCGCCGAGGGCGCGCACCGCTACCACCCGGTGGTCAGCTTCACCGCGGTCGGCGGCCAGCGGGTCACCGGGGTGGACCTGAGCACCCACAGCCGGCACGGCTACGAGGCCGACGGCACCGTCGTGCAGGTCCGGCACCTCCCGGAGGACCCGCTGCTCTTCACCCTGGACCGGTCCCCGACCGCCCGTCGGCTGCCGCCGGTGCACCCCGCCAGGGCGGTCTTCGGCCTGTTCACGGCGCTGGCCTGCTGCGGGGCGCTGATCAGCGTGGGCGCGGCACTGGGCAACCGCTGAGCCGCGCCCGGGAACGCCGCAGGGCCCGACCACCACGTGGTCGGGCCCAGGGGAACAGCGAAGCGTAAGTTCTACAAGCGCCGCT